>NZ_JACJUP010000341.1:0-5841 GCF_014748295.1 Planktothrix sp. FACHB-1355
TATCTGATGTACCCTACAGCTACAGAAGTTATTTTTTTCTTTTAACTGTTCCATTGGTAGATTCAAGATTACCATCTACCTGCCCATCTCCAAAAACTCCTTTCGGTCGCAGCAATTCCGAACGGAAAGATTGACGAATTTGGATATGCAAATATCGCTGTTGTAAAGGTTGCCACTGCTGCCACGCTTTGTAACGGCTTTCTGCCAGTTTTTCAGATAAAGTGCGAGGCAAGTTGTCTGTTTTTGAACCCAAAGCTTCGGCAAGAAATTCAGCTAAAACTACGCTATCTTGAATTTCACCTAATATGCTTTGGATGGTTTTCATGTCTTCTAAATAAGCTTGATAAGTGGCTCCGTAGAAGTTAGTAAATAATTCCATTTGATAGCGCACTCGTTTGGTTTGTTTGCGGAGGCTGTGCAGAACTTCTCCATGTACCGCTAATTCTTGTTCTACGGCTTTATGACTCATGTCTTTAAGCAGATGAATTTCTGCTTTTTCAGCTTTGGTTCCCACCAACCAGCCTGGATGAAGCAACAGTTCGCTGATTTGCGGCAGCAATAAATCTGGTAGCACTTCCAGAATTGGTAAATTAGCCATGTCGCGATAAGTCGGTTGTTCTAGCCAATCTAGAAAAGCCCGCTTCATATTCAGATAACGCGACTTTTCTAGAGTGGATTTTACATCTTTGAAAGCTTGTTGACGCTGTTGAGCTAAATAATCTAAAGCTGTATCTACAACTTTCTGTTCTGACTTGGGCAACTCCGGTCGATAATGGGTTTGAAGGCTTTCCTGAAGTACGTCTAAATCTCGCAGTACTCCCAAAGTGCGAGCAATTTTGCCAATAATTTTCTCTTGAGCTTCTTTGGGCAAATTTAAAGCAGGTGCAAAACCGGTTACAGCTGTACGCAGGCGACGCATACCGACGCGCATTTGGTGCAAGGCTTCGGGATCTTTATCTTTGAGAATATCTGCTTCGTGCTTGAGGGTTTTGTGAAAGTGTTTCTCAACTGCTAAGTAAGCCCAGTCGCCTAAAGTTTTTGCTTTTGTTGGGGTATCTACGGTCATAGTTAGTCCTCCAATTATCTGCGTCGCTAGCAATAAAAAGCCTGGTGTTGAGGTTTTCAGGCTGGGAAAGTTTTTTGATTGTGTTAATTAAGCTATTGTTAACTGCTGACTAATGGCTCTAGCCAAGGTGGGTTGATCATATCGTGGGGGCTAGAAACCCACAAGTCATAGCGGGTAACCGTTTCTCCCGTTTCCAGGTTTTTAATAAATGGTGTGCCAGTCCAAATTTGGCAACTGCATAGCTTTTTGGGGAAAGCGAGTTGAAAACCTCCCTCTATGGGTAGAATTTCAAAAAATTCTATGTGCCAGTGGGCGGGTTCGATCGCAACGTACTTTTGAGATTTTTCTGGACTTTCGCCATTTCCGTTACGGGGTGCAATGGGAGTAGGATCGATCGCCGTCGGCAAAAAATCGATATCTAGCAAGTCAGGTTTCATTCCGCAGGCTTCTACAAACGCCAGTATTTGCTGCCAATTGTAAACTGGAGACGAATCGCAGTCTACAGGAGTATTATCTCCAAAGCAGTGTCCCCCCAAAAGCCAAACGAGTTTGGCTAAAATGGCTTCCAGCCTGGGCCGATCGCTTTGGAGAACTTCCACATCTTCAGGTAGGAGAATTCGACCGGGAACAGACCACCAGTACTCCCAAGATACCAGGGGATTGAGAGGGATGAGGCGTTTGATGATACCGGGAATGCGATCGCGCAGCTGTATTTCCCTAATTTCCTCAGTAGATGCTACTTCCGAATCGGGAAGGTGTCGCATCAGGTTGTCATCCAAAGGATGTGGCTGTGCAAGCAGCATCTCATTTGGTATAAAGCCGTCGAAGTCTAACATAAGGACATCTTTTATTGGTTAACGGGTAGCGGCTGAGCTCTACCTCCTACCTATTAACTATCATTTATTCCCGACTGGGGAGCTAATTTTTTACTAAATTTTTGGAGAGAGCTATCCCGACGCCCGACGCCATAGCCCCGACGCCCTAGCTATATCTAAGGGAGAGCCGGTAATCGAATGGTGAAAGTACTACCTTTGCCCAATTCGCTTTGTACGCTCAAGCTACCGCCATGCGTGCGAACGATCGCTAATGCGATCGCCAGTCCCAATCCCGCCCCACCTGTACCTCGCGAGCGATCGCTGTTGACTCGATAGAAGCGATCGAAAATTCTCTGCTGTTCGTTTTGTGCAATACCAATACCGGTATCTTGGATATGAATTAGAGCATAGCGATCGCTGCGCTCCAAGACAACAATTACCTGACCGCCAGCAGTTGTATATTTAATACCATTGACAATTAAATTAGAAACCAAGCGATAAAGTCGATCGGGATTGCCCAAAACATTCAGTGAATTAAATAACCGGATATCGGCAGTCAACTTTACCTCAGCAGAAAGCGCCAACGCTGCAAATTCTTCTATGAGATCTTCAACCAGATCGTTGAGGCAACAAACTTGACTTTGCATCGGCAGATTTTGTCGATCCAAACGAGCCAATAAAAGCAAATCTGTGACTAAATTAGTCAACCTAAAATTTTGACGCTCTATAGTTTGGAGAATATCTCGCGCCTCTGTTTCATCTAACTGAGGCATCAACAGCGCTGATTCTACAGTAGCGTGCGTGGCAGCTAAAGGAGTCCGCAATTCGTGGGCAGCATCGGCTGTAAACTGTTGAATTTGTCTGTAGGATTGGTAAATCGGCTGCATTGCTAAACCTGCTAACCACCAGCTAGAAACGGCGATCGAAACGATTGCCATTGCCAATCCCAACCACAAAATTAATTGCACCGTATTGAGGTAATCGTCTAAATCTTTGAGGTTTCGCCCCACTTGTATGTATCCCCAATCTGCCTGAGAATCGGTATGCAGCGCTACGGAAATTTGATGATAGCGATTGCCTTTACTATCTTGTAGAGTTTGCCAAAGTTCCTTGTTTAATTGCAGGGGCAATCCCTCTGGATAATCTCCAGCTATAGCGATCGGACGGCCAAAATTATCAAATAAACGAACATAATAACTGCCTTGATTAATAACGCCTAAAGTATGGCGTTGGGAACTCAACTGCTCTTTTTGGCAGTTGGTTCCAATTTGACATATATTTGGTAAAAATCGCTGTAAAATTGGCTCCAAGCGTCCGGGTTGTTTGAGTTTCAATTCCAGGCTGTCGTGTAGCGTTCCCGCCACAGACTCGATTTCCCGGTCTAAAGCTACCAAATGGGCATGAGCGATCGCATTGTAAACACCTATACCGCACAAGCTCAAAATGAAAGCCATAACTCCTGCATACCAGGAAGCTAACCGCCAACGAGTCTGGTTAAATAGTTTATTTTGATTCATCACTCAGGTTGAGACGATACCCCATTCCGTGTATGGTTTCGATGGGAATCGTGCAGTCACTAGAAGACAGTTTGCGTCGCAGCAAACGCATTTGTGCGGCTACTACATTACTAACTGGTTCTGCACTCATTTCCCAAAGCTGATTGCGAATTTGGTCGCTGGTAACAATTTGATTTGGATGTTTCATCAAATATTCTAACAACTGAAACTCTTTAGTGGTGAGGGAAATCGCCTGCCTATTGCCATCGGTTTGCTGAAAACAAACTGCGTAACTACCGTAATCTAGTGTGAGATTTCCCACAGTTAGTTGTTGGGGTTGAAATTGAGGCGATCGCCGCTGCAAAGCGCGTAACCTTGCTAACAGTTCCGCCATGCCAAACGGCTTCACTAAATAGTCATCCGCACCAGCATCTAACCCAGCTACCTTATCTTCCATACGGTCTTTTGCTGTCAGCATTAACACAGGCAAAGAATTGCCCTTAGACCGCAGTCGCTTGCACAAGTCTAAACCCGATATTCCTGGCAGCAACCAATCGAAAATAGCTAGGGTGTATTGAGTCCACTGATTTTGTAGATAATCCCAAGCTTCGTGACCATCTTGCGCCCAGTCAACTACATACTTTTGCTGGTGCAATGTGCGCTTAATAGCCGCCCCTAAATCTGGTTCGTCTTCAACTAGCAAGACTCTCATAAAATTAGCTTCTATTTGTTAAAGTTAAAACGACCGTTCACTGTTTCGCCATTAATATCGGCAATCATTTTTACTTGATACTGACCGGGTGCTGTTTCGGGAAGTAAAACAGCGTAGTGTTTGCCCTCAGCATCATAAGACAAGTTTAGAGTTTTCTGGGTTCCATCGGGTAACTGAACTAAAGCTGTTACTTTGGCATTAGGTACTGATTCGTGGTTGTCACCTTTTTGTAAATAGAAATCTAAATGAGTTCCGTTTGCTTCTTTCTCTGGAACAAACTCTAGGTGATAAGTTCCCGTCTCGACTACTTGACCTCCTTTTGATGATTGGGAATGGTCTGATTTTGCAGATGTTTCGTTTGTCGATGTGTTGGGAGTAGAAGACTGAGTTTGAGAGGGAGAAGCGGCGACAGAGTTAGCGGGGCTGCTAGTTGAATTACTTCCTTCGGTTGCATTACTACAAGCTGTCAGTAAAAGCAACCCTACGCTAGCGAAAACAATTAAGCTGGTGTTTAGCGATTTCATACTGTTTGCTCCTTGAGTGTAAAAGTTATAAATTGTACCGATTTGTGGCCAATCAAATTAAGATGAAATTCGGGCATGAGTAGCGCTCTCGTCTTCGTAAAGAGATCTAGTTCGTTTCGGCATGAAAAATTTTCCAAATTTAGCGTATAAAGCGGGCAAAACTACCAGCGTTAATGCCGTAGAAGTAAACAAACCACCCAATACTACTATAGATAGCGGTTGCAGAATTTCCTTGCCTGGGCCACTTTCAACTACCAAAGGTGCTAAACCTAAAGCTGAAGTAAAAGCTGTCATTAAAATAGAATTTAGCCGTGACATCGAACCTTTAATCAAAACTTCTTTTAAAGGCATTCCTTCGGCATATTTACTATTATAGTTATCTACCAGTAACAAGCCGTTACGAGTGGCGACTCCAAACAAAGTAACAAAGCCAACTAAAGAAGCGATCGACACAATTCCCCCACTCATAGCGACCGAAAATACTCCTCCCACTAATGCCAACGGCAAGTTGATCGTAATCATGATAGTAGAGGGAATAGATTTGACGGAAAGGTACATGATGATGGTGATTGCCACAAAGGCGATCGCACTGAAAATTAAGATATTTTGCGTGGCTCTTTCTTGCGCTTCAAATTGACCTGAATACTGGATATAATAACCGGAGGGTATTTGCACTTGTTGCTTAATTTTTTGTCTAATCTCGTTAACGATCGAGCGCAAATCTCTGCCCCTAGCATTGGCAGAAACAACTATCAAACGGGAAACATTCTCGCGGTTGATAGTATTTGGCCCAGTACCGCTATCGATCGTGGCTACTTGTGCCAAGGGAATTTTATTGCCGTCAGGAGTATCGACTAGCAAGTTGCTAATAGTATCCAAGTTTTGACGTGCCTCTGGCTTTAACCAAACAACTAAATCAAACGTTTGTTGTTTTTCCAGAACTTGCGATACCACTCGCCCATTTAGTGCAGTTTCAATTGTTTCAGAAAGTTGTCCAACTGTCAAACCATATCGAGAAGCAGCAGCGCGATTAAACTTGATCTGAATTTGTTCGATCGGTACTTGCGGTTCTAACTGCAAATCTACAATTCCCTTGACAGTTTTCATAATATCATTTACTTCTCCCCCAAGACTGCGAAGTTTATCTAATTCTAGGCCGAAAATTTTGATGGCGATCGCACTCCTCACCCCAGACAGCACTTCATCCATCCGGTGCGAAATAAAACCC
>NZ_JACJUP010000342.1:0-5773 GCF_014748295.1 Planktothrix sp. FACHB-1355
GAATTTAACTCTTCCTTTTGAAAAGGATATTGTTGAAAAGCCGAAGTTTCAACCAGAAGTTATCAGTATAACTATAGATACTGGTTTAACGAAAAAAATTGAAGAACTGGTTAACGAAAATAACACTTCCGTTTCTATATTTCTCTTAGCTTGTTGGCAGATTTTACTCTGGCGTTTAACTGGGCAAGATATTATTGTCGGTATTAGGACTGATGGGCGAAAATATGCCGAATTAAAGTCAGCTTTAGGTTTGTTTGCCAAATATTTACCTTTCTCGTGTCATCTAGAAGATAACTTCCGCTTCACCGACGTATTGAAACAGCTTGGTGAATCGCTGGAAGAGATTTACAAATGGGAAGACTGTTTTACTTGGGAAGAAATAGTTGGCTCCGATGCAAGCGCGTTTGGCGTGCCTTTTTGCCCTTTTAGTTTTGAGTTTGAAGAGGGTTCTGCTAACTATTCGATCGCAGATATTTCTTTTGCCATTACCAAGCAGTTTGCTTGCATCGAACCCTTTAAAATCAAGCTTGACTGCGTGCGTACAAAAGATGCGATAATTGCAGAATTTCACTACAATGCACACTTGTTATCGGCAGATGATATCAAGCGTTTGGCAGGACAATTTGAAACTTTATTGCAAAGCGCGATAGGGCATCCGCCCCGCTACGCGATCGCACAACTAAATCTGCTCAGCGATCGCGAACTTCACCAACTTTTATTCGAGTTCAATAATACGGAAACCGATTATCCAAAACACAAGTGCATCCACCAACTTTTCGAGGCACAAGTTCAACGCACACCAAACAATATTGCCCTCCTATTTGAAGATCGGCAGCTAACATATAGCGAACTCAACCAACGCGCTAACAAAGTAGCTCATTACCTGCAAGGATTGGGAATAAAACCAGAGGTAATGGTAGGAATTTGTGTAGAGCGATCGCTCGAAATGTTTGTAGGAATTCTCGGTATTCTCAAAGCTGGTGGAGCCTACATACCCCTCGACCCTAGCTATCCTCAAGAGCGGTTAGCTTTCATGTTAGAAGATGCTCAAACGCCAGTGTTATTAACCCAGGCATCTTTGCTCAGCGCTCATTTATCAAAAGTTATTGGCGATCGACCGACAACAAAAGTAGTTTGTTTGGATGCAGATTGGGAAGAAATCGCACAGCAAAGCCAGTCAAACCCGCTTACCGATATAACGCCTTCTCACCTCGCCTATGTTATCTACACTTCTGGTTCTACCGGAAAACCGAAAGGAGTTCAGATAACCCATCAAAACATAGTTAATTCCACAAACGCTCGCCTGACTTACTATCAAGAACCTGTCACCAGCTTTTTATTACTTTCATCTTTCGCTTTTGATAGTTCCGTAGCGGGTATATTTTGGACGCTTTGCCAAGGAGGAACTCTTCACATTCCTGCTGAAGGCATACAGCGAGAACCTCAAAGTATCGTAGAATTAATTGCCCAATATCGCATCTCCCATTTATTAAGTCTTCCTTCTCTTTATGCCCTCATCTTGGCACAAGCAAAAACCGAACAGTTAGTTTCGCTTCGCACTGTTATCGTAGCGGGTGAAGCTTGTCCAAAAGAGTTAGTTGAACATCATCTCAAACGCATTGCTGAAACATCTTTATTCAATGAATATGGCCCTACAGAAGTAACAGTTTGGAGCAGTGTATATCATTGCCGATCGCAACTATCAAAAACGCAAGTACCGATAGGTCGTCCGATTGCTAACACCCAAATTTATATACTCGATTCCTATTTGCAACCTGTTCCCATCGGCGTTGCTGGCGAATTGTATATCAGTGGTGTTGGTGTAGCCAGAGGTTATCTTAACCGACCGGATTTAACTGCCGAAAAGTTTATCTCGAATCCTTTTGTAAAGGCAGAAGGTAAAAATACGAAGGATGAAAATACTTCAAATCGTCTTTACAAAACTGGAGATTTAGCCAGATACTTACCCGATGGCAACATAGAATTTATCGGTCGCATCGATCATCAAGTAAAAATTCGCGGCTTCCGCATTGAAATCGGAGAAATTGAAGCATTACTACTTCAACATCCAGGAGTGCGGGAAGCAGTAGTAATCGCGAGAGAAGATGAGCCAGGTAACAAACGCTTAGTCGCTTATGCAGTTCCATCTCAAGAATCTGCTCCCACAATTAGCAATTTGAGCGTTTTTTTGAAAGAGAAATTGCCTGAATATATGGTGCCTTCTGCCTACGTAATGCTCAAGGCTTTACCGCTAACACCTAATGGCAAAGTCGATCGGCGATCGCTACCTGCACCTGAGCGAGTACGCCCGGATTTGGAAGCAGTTTTTGTCGCACCTCGTACCCCTGTTGAAAAGATATTAGCCGAGATTTGGGCGGAAGTTTTAGGTATAGAAAAAGTAGGTGTCTATGACAACTTTTTCGAGTTGGGCGGACATTCCTTATTAATGACTCAGCTTTTGGCAAAGGTGCGAAATACTTTTCAGGTGAGTTTATCCTTGGGCAGTATGTTTGAAGCGCCTACCGTTGCAGGAATGAGCGAACGTATCGAGATGACAGTGGGAACAGAAAAAATTAGCAGACAAGATGCGATCGATCTCAATGCAGAAGCTGTTCTAGACCCCACAATTCGTCCAAATAAGCTACCTGTAGAATTCACCAGCGCACCGAAAAATATCTTATTGACTGGAGTAACAGGTTTTGTAGGAGCGTTTTTACTCTACGAACTCTTACAACAAACTGAAGCAGATATTTATTGTTTGGTTCGTTCCACCAATGCAGTAGAAGGCAAACAAAGAATTCAAAGCACACTTGCATCTTATTTGCTTTGGGATGAAAGCCTGAGTTCCCGGATTATCCCCATCGTAGGAGATTTGTCCAAACCGCTTTTCGGACTTTCAGAAGAGCAGTTTTTGATGATGGCAAATCAACTCGATGTCATCTATCATAATGGTGCATTGGTTAATTTCACTTATCCTTACTCTGCACTGAAAGCTGCCAATGTTTTGGGAACGCAAGAAATCCTGAGATTGGCAAGTCAAGCTAAACTTAAACCAGTGCATTTTATCTCCACAACTTCGGTTTTTTCCTCAGCAGGTGCTGACAAAGTTCGTGTTGTTCGAGAAGGAGATGAAATCGATAATAGCGAAGTAATCAATGGAGGCTACGCTCAAAGTAAATGGGTTGCTGAAAAATTAGTAACAATTGCCCGTTCCAGAGATATTCCTGTCGCTATTTACAGACTGGGACGTATTTCTGGGCATAGTCGAACTGGTGCTTGCAATACAAATGACCATACTTTCAGAACAATTAAAGGCTGTATCCAACTCGGATATGCGCCCAATTTGGACGCGATCGCCAACATTACCCCTGTGGATTATGCCAGCAAAGCGATCGTTCATTTATCCCAACAGAAACAATCGCTGGGTCAAAACTTTCACTTAGTAAATCCTCAACCTGCACATTGGCATGAATTAGTTAACTGGATTCGTGCGATGGGTTATCCGCTTGAGGAAATATCCTATGAAAGTTGGCAAGCCAAACTACTTAATATTGCGGATAATTCACCGGAAAATGCTTTGTATCCGCTTGTCTCTACGTTTTCTGAAAAGGTTTCTGTTGATGATAGTAAAGCGGTGCTGGAGTTCGACTGCCAAAATACCATTAATGGACTTGCAGAAACATCGATCGCCTGTCCGCCAGTAGATGCACAATTGCTTAGCACTTACTTTTCATACCTGATTCGTAGCGGCTTTTTAGATTCCCCGTCGTCGAGTCAGAAACTTGAATACTCATTTCCCAAAAGCTGAGGTAATCATACATGATTCAAGAAGCAGTTAATTTGCAGCAAAGTTATCTGAGTAAATTTATCGATCGCTATAACAATAGCACCCGAACATCCAAAGAATTCACCCAAAAATATCGCCCGATTCTAGCCGATACCAGAGTTTCGGATGGATTCAACTTTTTTGTCAAAGAAATGTTGTATCCAATTGTGGCAAAACAATCTTTAGGTTCCAAAATATGGGATATCGATGGTAACGAATATATCGACCTAATCATGGGATTCGGTATCAATCTCTTCGGTCACAATCCACCTTTTATCAAAGAAGCATTGCAAGAGCAACTCGAACTAGGCATACACATAGGGCCACAAATAGAACTTGTAGGTGAAGTAGCGGAATTAATTTGCGAATTGACACAAATGGAACGAGTTACCTTTAGCAATACAGGCACAGAAGCAGTAATGACAGCAGTGCGTGTAGCCAGAGCGGTAACAGGTCGTCATAAGATTGTTTTATTTTCTGGTTCTTATCACGGTCATTTTGATGGAACGCTAGCCAAAGCGCAAGCAACGCCGATCGCTCCCGGAGTCCTGCCAAATTTCGTTGCAGATATTTTGGTTTTAGATTACGGAAATCCTCAATCACTTGAAATGATCGAATCCCATAAAAATGAATTAGCGGCTGTTCTAGTTGAACCCGTACAAACTCGGCGACCTAACTTTCAACCCAAAGAATTTCTGTTGCAATTAAGGCAATTGACAAAAGAATCCGATATCCCGTTAATCTTTGATGAAATGGTGACAGGTTTCCGAATTCATCCCGGAGGAGCGCAAGCTTACTTTGGCATTCAAGCAGACATTGCTACTTATGGAAAAATTGTCGGTGGCGGTATGCCGATCGGAATTATCGCCGGCAAAGCTGCTTACATGGATGCCATTGATGGCGGTATGTGGAACTATGGCGATAACTCTTCTCCTCAGACGAAAAAGACATTTTTTGCAGGCACGCACTGCAAGCATCCACTGTCAATAGCTGCTGCACGCGCCGTACTAAAACATCTAAAAATGCAGGGTTCTGGACTTCAGGAAAAGTTGAATCAACGCACATCTCAATTTGTTTTAACGCTGAATAATTACTTTGAACAAGAAGGATTACCCATCCGGTTAGCGAATTTTGGTTCTCTGTTTGGCCCTGCTGTTTCAGGGAATGATGATTCGGAAAATTCGACTTTTTCGGCAATTATGGATTTGTTATTTTACCATCTAATCCACAAGGGAATTCTCTTGCGAGGTGTAGGTAATTTTCTGTCTACATCTCATACAGATGAAGATTGCGATCGCATCATTCAAGCTGTTAAAGATAGCGTCGCAGAACTGCAAGATGGAGGCTTTCTACCAAAACTTTCTATCAAAGCTTCCTAATATAAGTCCCGATGATTTCAACCCCACTCACAGCGCCAGGAAAAACTTTTGATGTCTTTAGCAACTGTTTATAACGCTTATAACCCCTTTGCCAGAATATATAACGAATATTGGGCAGCGGATATTGCCAAGAAAACGATACCACCTTTGGAGAAATTGCTGATACCGCACCTCCCCGAAAGAGCGCGGATTATTGACCTCTGTTGTGGTTCTGGACAAGTGACACAACAGCTACTAAAAAGAGGCTACCAATTAACTGGAATTGATGGCTCTGAAGAAATGTTAGATTATGCTCGTAAAAATGCACCTAGCGGTGAATTTTTACTGGATGACGCACGTTTTTTTAAACAGCCTCCAACTTTTCATGCAGTTATTTCGACAACTGGCTCCCTCAACTATGTGATGAACCTTGAGGAATTGACAAGCGTCTTCCGAAATGTTTATGCAGCACTGCTGGAAAATGGCTTGTTTGTCTTCAACGTATATTTGGAAGAAGAATATCAGTCAGATTGGAATGGTAGTATGTCTGGCGATATTAAAGATGATTATGCTTGGGCAGTTCGACAGA
>NZ_JACJUP010000343.1:0-5837 GCF_014748295.1 Planktothrix sp. FACHB-1355
TGACTTTGATATACGAATTAATTGATGATGGATTGGAAGGTTATCTAGTTGATAGCCGTCTCATTAAAGGATATATTTTTTTAGTTAGTTGCGTTTATTTTCGCTCCAGTTGGAAATACAAAAATCGCAGTTTGCGTTATTGTTTTTTGGATAGCGGTCATCACCTGGGTGCGATCGAAGCTTCTGCTTATGTACAAGATTACACGGCCCAAATTTTATTCGATTTCGATCATTTAGCGCTCAATGACGATCTGGGATTTGAAAATAAGGAATTTGTCACAGCCGCTATCGTCGTTGGGAATGTAAAGGAAAAACCAGTTCGCCGATTGCGATCGCCTATTCCTTTTGTGTGCGGCACTGATTATTTTGAGCCAAATCGGTTTGTTGAAGCAGGCTACAAACAAACTCTTTTACCAACAAATCATCAGCAGGAAATCTCACAACCTAACTTTCAGTTTGAAAAAGCAAAATTTTTACAATCAATTCAAAAGCGTCGTTCGGCAAGACGCTTTCACCAATCGCAAATTACCCAAGAGGAATTTTTTGCAGTTTGGGAATCACTCAACCAACCAATTGCAACTCAAAGTGATGACGCGATCGCAATTTATGCTGTTATCCAAAGTGTAGCCGGAATAGAACCTGGTATTTATCGGGGAAAAGAAAGCTTGAAAACAGGAAACTTCCGGGAAAAAATGGGTTATCTTTGCGTGAATCAAGCGATCGCACGAGATAGCGCTGTATTGTTCTTCTTTGTATCTGAATTTCAGAACTATCGAGTCGCTTTACAATTAGCAGGACTATTGGGGCAACGAGTTTATTTGAGTGCAACTTATCTGGGATTAGGTTGCAGTGGGATTGGAGCATTTTTTGATGATGAAACCCAGGCATTCTTGGAGGCCAAAGGAAGTATACTGTATGCGATCGCCATCGGGTAACTTCTGAGGGCGATATCATCTAAATTAACGGCAAAATAGTATATTCAAAAGGTGAAAATTCTACCTTATAATAAATGCACGAGGCAGCGTAGCTCAATGGTAGAGCGCCTCCCTTTCACGGAGGAAGAGAGGGTTTGATTCCGTCCGCTGCCACCAGCGACGTAGTTCAAATAGCAGAATCCCTTGGAGTAGACCAGGAGATGCGGGTGCAAATTCCGTCGTCGCTATTTACCGTGACATACCTTTAATCGTTCTCTCACTTCCCGATGAGTAGCCAAATAATCCTTCAACCAATCGCATCCCCTATCCAACAATTCATCTAATTCTTACACCCGCCATATTCTCACAGTACTGTCAGAACCGGCGGTAGCTAAACTCTTGCCATCATCGGTAAAAGTAACGCTGAAAATATCACCCGGTTGCGCTTTAAATTGCGCCATTAACAGCTGTCCGGATGGTTTATCAAACCTTACCCAAACTTTTACAGTACCATCTGCACCAGCAGTGGCAAGGCGTTGTCCGTCCGGACTAAAACTCATACTTCTGACTTCTCCTTGCTCGGTATTAAATTGAGTCACAATTTGCCCATAACCATCCCAAATTTTGACAGTACTGTCATCTCCAGCGGTGACAATCCGCTGTCCGTCGGGAGACCAAGATACGCTCCAAACTCGACTTTGATGCGCTTTGAAAGATAAAGGCAGCGGTTTTCCAGATTGGTTCCACAATCTCACAGTCCCGTCATCGCCGGCGGTGGCAATGCGCTTGCCATCCGGACTAAAACTCATACTCCTAACTTGTGCTTGCTCACTTTTGAATTCAGCTAATTGCTCTCCGGATTGATTCCAAAGCCGGACTATGCCATCGTCTCCCGATGTAGCAATGTATTGCCCATCACGGCTAAAACTGACACTCAAAACCCAAGTTTGATGAGCTTTAAAAGCAGAAATTAACTCCTGCCCAAATTGATTCCAAAGTCGCACCATGCCGTTAGAATCGGCTGTAGCAATGTTATTTCCGTTGGGGCTAAAACTGACGCGCCAAAATTCTTTATCTTTGAGCAATAATTGTTGACCTCGCGATACCGATCGCGACACTTGTAAGCCCCACAAATCTGCCAATCGCACCGTACCATCATCTCCAGCAGTGGCAATGCGCTGTCCGTCCGGGCTATCTCCTTTGGGACTGAAACTCACGCTCAAAACTTCACCTTGATGGGAGCTAAATTTATCTAATTGCTGTCCGAATTGATTCCAAAGTCGCACCGTACCATCTGCACCTGTAGTCGCAACTCGCTGTCCGTCCGGAGTAAAACTCACACTCCAAACTCCACCTTGATTGGTGTTGAATTTAGCTATTTCTTTGCCAGATTGTTTCCAAATTCGCACTGTACCATCTGCACCTGTGGTAGCTATGCGCTGTCCATCCGGACTAAAATTTAAACTCCAAACTCCACCAGGGTTACTTTTGAACTGATTTAACGGTTGTCCGGATAGGTTCCAAAGTCTTACTGTACCGTCATATCCTGCGGTGGCAATGCGTTTTCCATCTGGGCTAAAATTCATAGTCCTAATTTCGCCCTGTTCGCTATTAAATTTTGCTAATTCGTGCCCGGATTGGTTCCAAATTCTTACTACACCGTCAGCATCCGCAGTAGCAATGCCCTTTTCATCAGGGCTAAAACTCATAGTTCTAACTACACCTTTATACCCTTTAAATGGCAAAGCCAGAGGTTCTCCAAACTGATTCCAAAGTCGAATTGTGCCATCTGTTCCGGCGGTGGCAATGCGCTGTCCGTCCGGGCTAAAAGTTAAGCTTTTGACTTCTCCTTGATGGTTGTTCAGTATAGCCAGCAGTTTACCAGTAGGATTCCAAAGGCGCACTGTGTTGTCGTCTCCTGTGGAGACAATGCGCTTGCCATCGGGGCTAAAACTGACAGTCCAAACTTGACCTTGATGTCCTTTAAGTTGATTGCGTTCGTGGATTTTATCGAGGATGGTTTGTAAGGCTAGTAAGGGACTGACGGCTGGATAATTTTGGAAATTTTTGTGTTTTTTGACGATTTTTTGTAAGTCTTGTCCGACTTGCATTGCTGATACTAAAGCTTTGAGTTCTTCGCCTCCTTCTGCTTCAAATAATCTTAAGGAGTTCATGCCTCGCCACTCTAGTTTCAAGCCTTGCCATTCTTTTCTAAGGCTGGTAGCAGCTTGGAAAATAACTGTTGCTGTTACGGCTGATAGTACTGCGAGTACAGCGATACCTTTTTTGATTGTGCGATTGGCTTTTTGTTGAGCTTCGGCGAGAATTTGGTTGGCTTGTCTTTCGGTTTCTAAGGCGATTTGTACTTGTTTTCTGTCTAATTCTTGGCTGGCTGTTAAGAATTGGTAGTCGCGATCGCTCAAGCTTTGATCGGCTGCCCATTCTAAGGCGTCCTGCAATGCTTTGCCGCGTAGAAGGCGAGATTCATCTTGGCAATCCGATGCTAACCAAGCTGTGAGGGATTCTGCGTAAGGACGTAGATTTGCGAGGACAGTTTCTACCCAAATTTGGTTAAAAACAGCAGCATATATGCGATTGGCAATTTTTAGTTTAGCTTGCTGTTTGATTACTAATCCAGATAAGAGTAATTCTGTTTGTTCGGAACTGTTATCGGCTGGGATTTCACTTTGTTGGAGAACTTGCTGATATAATCCTAGCAATCTGCCAGTGCGCTGTTCGTTTCTTAAAAGGCGATCGCGTATTGTTTTGAGGTGTTTTGGTTCGTCGGTTGCTTCCCAGTTTTCGATCGTGTGCGATCGCACAATATTTTCAACCAATTCCGGAATTGCCGTAATTGCGTATTGGTTATTCCGATCTGACTGACTTGCTTGTTCCAGAATGAGCTTTAAAATCTTTTGGGTGAGAAACGGCTGTCCGCCAGTCCAGGCTAGCACTTCTGCTAAAACAATTTGCGGATTGGCAATTTTTTCGCCTAAACCTTGAGCTAAAGGTTGAGCTTCCTGTAATTGAAAGCCATTTAGTTGAATTGCTCTGCCAATATTAAAAGGCGTGCGATTTTTGTCTAGAATAAGATCGGATGGTGTCGCCACTCCCAAAAGCGCAAAAGTAAGGCGTTTGTATTCGGGGTTTTCGGCTCTTTGGTTATAACAATATCGAATAAATGCAAAAAAATCATCTATGGGAAAGTTTAAGCTGAGAACGCTATCGATTTCATCGATGAAAATAGCGATCGCTTGTTTGACTTCCACCAGCAGCACTTCTTGAATAAACTGACTCAAGCGTTGCACGGGGGAAAGAAACTCGCGATCGCGCCACCAAGTTCGCAGCTCGATTTTGTCAAATAAATCAAAACTATTGACTAAGGAATAGACTACACCTGCATACCACTGATTTTGGCTGACATCCCAATTCCCGATCTCGGAAAGGTCGATCGATGCACAAGCGATAGCATCTGCTTGCAACTTCTGCATTGTCCGCAGCTGCAAGCTGGACTTACCCATTTGACGGGAATTGAGTACGTAACAAAATTCGCCTGCTTTGAGTCCTTCATAAAAATCGCGATCGGCTTGTCGCTGCACGTAAGTAGGAGCATCAGGCGGTAGACTTCCCCCGACTTGATATTTATAATCATAATGATGCGAAAGTCCGGACTGATAACTTTCCACTTTCATATAGATGAACCCTATCAATTTTAGATTTTAGATTTGGGATTTTGGATTCTAGTTAAGATAGACTATTTCCTATTGGACTTCAAAATCCACATTTCTGATCGCGCTACTGCTACAGTTTACCTCTCTCTGGCGGGGAAAAGTTTTCACAGGTAGCAGCGAACCGGATTCGCTGCGAAAAACGCGCAGAACATAACGACCTGCTGGTAAAGACGATAATCGATAAGAAGGGTTAGAAGAATCAACGCGAGCCATCTTCGATGAAGGTGAATCGTTTTCTGAATCAGAAGGTACAACATAGTAAGACCGCTCCCTTTCTATGCCGCTCCCGAACAATCGCCCGCTAATCGAACAAGATTTTTGACCTTGTTTAGATTCCACTTTCATTTGACTTTGAGTTGCTGGAGTCAGCACCAAATCTGAGGCTTTAACAATATCTTTTAACCAAAAAGGTGCGAACAATATCGCAATCAGGGCTAGTTTTTGTAATGTCTTCATCCACTGCTTCCCAAGCGCTCCCGGAAATAACGACGATATAAATCGCAACGGGGTTTCACATCATTGCCTTGCAAATGTACTAACCCCATACTGTGTAACTGAAAAGCAATTTCTGCTTGTAAACGCACCGGGTTGGTTGTACTAACAACTTCCAGCATTGCTGCTGCTAACTCCGGATGTTGTTGCAAATTCCATAAGTGGCGTCGCAGGTGATCGCTGTAAAGTCCCGCTTCTGTGGGAGCAGTTTGCATAAGTTTGTCGAGGGAAATATCGCCACGAGCAATGTGATAGAGAGCAACCCGCACTAAATAGGGGTGTCCTCCCACTGCGTTCATCAATTCTTCTACATGGTCGGCGTTGCAATTGAGTTTGTAGCGCTGTGCCAATTCCAGCACTTGCTGGCTGGAAAATTCTGGCAATTCAATCGGCAAACCTACGTTGAAAGGTGATTGATTGATATCGAGGGGGATGTAAACTTCTGTGGAGTGTACGACGAGCAAACGCAGTTTTTTCCAGATATCGCGTTTTTTGGAATCTTCGTGCCAAGTTCGCAGCAGTCCAAAAAAGTCGTCGGCAATTTCTGGGTGTTGAAAAATGCGATCGACTTCATCCAGACCCAAAACCAGCGGCCTGTCTATTTCGGCGAGCAGATATTTTTCAAAGTAAGCCTTGCAGTTAACCTTGCTGCCAAAAATATCATCCCAATAGTCAGATAATTTATTGGGCAGCTGCAACT
>NZ_JACJUP010000344.1:0-5837 GCF_014748295.1 Planktothrix sp. FACHB-1355
TCCGCTTCAAAAAGGCGTGAGTCTCAAGACGAGATGGTAGATTGAGTATTTGGCGCACTTCAGCAGTGTTAACTTTACCACAGTGGTAAGCATCAGCAATAATTATTTCTAGGAGCCGACGAGAGAGACTACCCCTGGTTTGCTCTAGGCGTTCAGCAATTTCATCAGGAATTTCAACCGTGATTTGCATAGACTATTTAGCGAATAGTTTAATCCGATCTCTATGATAAGCGATCGCACTACAAAAAAAAAGCGCGATATGCCGTTCGTCATCTGCGCGAACGCCGATTTTCACCCATTTAAAAACACCAATCGATTAATCAATTACAATTATTTAGTGTAAGCATTCAGCCGTCAGATATCAGCGTAGAACTTTAGTCGGAATTGACCATCAGCAGTTTAAACAAAGGCTAGTGAAACTTCAGCGCTCTCGATCGCATTAGCTGACGGCTGACTGCGCTACGCTGAATGCTTACCTTTGAAGTTTGACCCAACATTGCCCCATCAGGGACTTGGTAAGCAGAAACTTGCTCTAATATTAAGAAAGATAAATAACATTTTACCCGTCCCATCATGACTCTGGGCAATCTGCGCGACCTGTATCAACAGGTGATTCTGGAACACTACAAGAAGCCAAAGCACAAAGGCAAAACCAATCCGGTGCATCGGTATCAGAAGGGACATAACCCTTCCTGCGGCGATACGATCGAGCTAACGTTGCAGCTCGACGAAGCCGGGGATACCATACTAGATGCCAAATTTGAAGGCGAAGGCTGTGCGATCTCAATGGCATCTGCGGACTTGATGGCAGAAGCTTTGCGGGGTAAAACCGTAAAAGAAGCGCTAGAGATGGTGGAACGCTTCCAAAACATGATGAAAGGAAGCGCAGAGTTTCCCAAAGAACTGCGAAAATTGAACGTCATGCAAGGCGTCGCCCAGTTCCCCGTGCGGATTAAATGTGCTAACCTAACCTGGCACGCCCTCAAAGCTGCCTTAGAATCGGTCAACGATAAGCAGGCAGATGGGTTTGTCAGCAACGAAAAAGAATAAGCTTGCGTCGCTATGATTACTACAGCTCAGTTCATCCAAGCCGCCGGGTGGGCAGGTATCGCCACTCTAGCTTTTGCTGCCTTGGCAATAATCGCATTTATCTTTAAATGGGGTATCCGCTTTCGCTTAGTGGGTGTGACCGGTTTTACGGGAGTCCTCTCAGGCGGTTTATTTGCCTTGGGATTGGGACTTTTTACCCACACAACCGTTCCGGGCGCGGTTCGCTATTCGCTAATCTACGATAATGGGGCGACTCTAGCAGCGATCGCACTACCCCCTCAAATTACCGAATCCCAATTGGAAGCTACCCTGCGTCAAGCTGGTGCCGATTTGTTTTCCTACGGTCGGTTGGGTAGCGGAGATGGTAAACTGACTATCCGCGCTCGTACTATTATCCATCCCGAAGCGGGAGTTTCGCAACCGCTATACTTAGGCGAAGTGACGCGATCGCTTGCCAATCAGGACAAACAGCTTACAGTGGAAATCTATCGAGACAACTTAGCCCGATTGCCAAAATCAACCACTGAGCAGGAAAATAGTTAAATAGTCATCCGTCAAAAGGTCATCAGTCATCGGTCAAAAGGAAAGTTGAATAGACATCTCCAAAAATTCTTGTGGGGTAGGCATCCTGCCTGCGTTTGAGATAATTTTCTGGAGATGTCTAATGAGAAACTATAGATAGACTTGTCTAACTCACAACTGACTAATGACAAATGACTAATGACAAATGACAAGTAAATTCAAGTCATGGGGAAATTTTGAAATGTACAGTTTTCTGCCAATAGCTTTCTTTAAAAACGAATTTGTACCATTTGAAGAAGCTAGAATATCGATCGCCACCCATGCCTTACACTACGGAACAGGTGCATTTGGAGGACTGCGCGGTATCCCCGATCCGCAAAACCCCAAACAAATTTTGCTGTTTAGATTAGACCGCCACTGCCAAAGGTTAAGTCAAAGCGCTAAGTTTTTACACTACGATTTGCCAGCTCAAAAAATAGAAGAAACTATAGTTACATTCGTCAAAAAAAATCAACCCAATAAATCTTTTTACATCAGACCGTTTGTTTACACATCAGACTTGGGAATAGCCCCCAGAGTTCACAATATAGAAAAAGACTTCTTTGTTTATGGATTGGAACTGGGAGATTACCTCTCTGCCGATGGAGTAAACTGCCGAATCAGCTCTTGGTACAGACAAGAAGACCGCAGTTTTCCATTAAGAGGTAAGATCAGCGCCGCCTACATCACATCTTCTTTGGCAAAAACCGAAGCAGTAGAATCCGGTTTTGATGAAGCGATTTTAATGAACTCCCAAGGGAAAGTATGCGAAGCTTCTGGGATGAACATATTCTTGGTGAGAAACGGGCAATTGATTACGCCAGGATTTGACCAAGATATCTTAGAAGGAATCACCAGAGATAGCATCGTCAAAATCGCCAAAGACTTGGGCATTGAAACGATCGAAAGATCCGTAGATAAATCCGAGTTGTTCATCGCAGACGAAGTTTTCCTCAGCGGGACAGCAGCGAAGATAACACCAGTCAACAGAATTGAAAATTACCAATTGCCCGAAACCAGGCCATTAACTGAAAAACTCAAAGAAAAACTCACCGCAATTACAGAAAACAGAGACCCAAATTACCAAAACTGGGTATACGCGATTTCCCTGGACGGATAAGCATTCCGGAACGATCTGGGGTAATAATGTTAACTAGATAAAACGATTTTGCTGTATCCCCAATCCTTTTTCTACGTGTCTACTCCAACTGCTACTGCGTTGACTCCTATTGTTGTTGCCCCAGCCCAAGTAATACGTGGCAACCTGGTGCTGGGCGGCGAAGCAATTGCACGCTTGGGTCGTCGTCCCTTGGTTGTCGGCGGCGAAACTACCCTAGCGGCGCTTCAGGGTGAATTGCCAAAAATTCTGGAACAGCAACAGCTGAATGCGGCTACTGCGTCCTACAGTCCAGATTGTACCGAAGCGAGTCTGGCATTCCTGCGAAGCAAAGTACAAGAACATCAAGCGGATGTAATTATCGGTGTTGGTGGTGGAAAGGCTTTAGACACCGCCAAATTACTGGCCCATCAGTGCCAATTGCCGATCGCTACCGTACCGACCTCAGCTGCGACTTGCGCCGCTTGGACAGCACTTGCCAACGTCTACTCATCAGAGGGAGCATTTCTATATGATGTGCCGCTCGATCGCTGTCCGGATTTGTTGATTTTAGATTACACTCTCATCCAAACAGCTCCCCAGCGAACCCTGGTGGCAGGAATTGGAGACGCCTTGGCTAAGTGGTACGAAGCATCTGTCAGCAGCGCCAGTTCCCAAGCGACCTTCATTATTGCCGCCGTACAACAAGCGAGAGTTTTGCGAGATATTTTATTCCAAAAATCAGCAGCCGCCCTCAAAGAACCGGGCGGAGAGGAATGGCGATCGGTGGTAGATGCTACAGTTATGCTGGCTGGTGTCATCGGCGGACTGGGAGGGGCCCAATGTCGCACAGTCGCCGCCCACGCCGTCCACAACGGTTTGACGCACATATCTGCAAGTCACAGTTCCCTGCACGGCGAAAAAGTAGCTTATGGCATTTTGGTACAGCTGCGCTTGGAAGAAATGGTACAGGGAAATCAGCTCGCAGCCACAGCACGACAGCAACTGCTGAAGTTTTACGATGAGATTGGATTGCCGCAAAGCTTAGAGGATTTGGGTTTGGGAAACATCGCGCTTTCCGATCTGCGGCAAGCAGCTGAGATTGCTTGCGCCGCTAATTCGGATATTCATCGGCTACCCTTTAAAGTTGCACCAGACCATCTGATGGCAGCTATGGTTTCCACAACTACTTCGGCAATCAAAAATTAAAAATTAGTCATCGGTCTTGTTAATTTTGACTTTTGACTGAGTGACTTATCACCGACTGACAACCGACAACCGACAAATGACATTATCTTGGATTAGTCCCGCCCAGCGGCTGCAAGCGCTGCCGCCTTACGTATTTGCCCGCTTGGATGAATTGAAAGCCCGCGCCCGCGAACAGGGTCTGGATTTGATCGATTTGGGGATGGGGAATCCGGACGGGGCGACGCCCCAGCCGGTGGTAGAAGCAGCGATCGCCGCCTTGCAAAATCCCGCCAATCACGGATATCCGCCTTTTGAAGGTACTGCTAGCTTTCGCCGCACGATCGTCAGTTGGTACAAACGGCGCTATGATGTTGAGCTAGCTCCCGATAGCGAAGTTTTGCCTTTGTTGGGTTCCAAAGAAGGTCTTACCCACTTGGCGATCGCTTACATCAATCCAGGAGATTTGGTATTGGTACCGTCTCCAGCTTACCCAGCCCATTTTCGCGGCCCCGTAATTGCTGGCGGTAAAGTTCACAGTATAATTTTGAAACCGGAAAATGACTGGCTAATTGATGTAACTACCATTCCCGATGATGTCGCCAGACAGGCAAAAATTCTCTACTTCAACTATCCCAGCAATCCCACTGCCGCGACTGCGCCTCGCGAACTTTTTGAAGAAATTGTCGAATTTGCTCGCAAGTACGAGATTTTGCTGGTGCATGACCTTTGTTATGCGGAATTAGCCTTTGATGGTTATCAGCCGACCAGTTTGTTAGAAATTCCGGGAGCGAAGGAAATCGGTGTAGAGTTCCACACCATGTCGAAAACCTACAATATGGCGGGTTGGCGGGTGGGTTTTGTCGTGGGTAACCGCCACATTATTCAAGGGTTAAGAACTTTAAAAACCAATCTGGACTACGGTATCTTTGCTGCCTTACAATCAGCAGCAGAAACCGCACTCCAACTGCCAGATGAATATTTACAGGAGGTGCAACAACGGTATCGTCGCCGCCGGGATTTTCTGATCGAAGGTTTGGCTGCCTTGGGTTGGAATATCCCGAAAACGAAGGCTACGATGTATTTGTGGGTGCCATGTCCTCCGGGAGTTACCTCAACAGATTTTGCTCTTTCTGTATTGCAGCAGACTGGCGTTGTCGTTACACCTGGAAATGCTTTTGGTATTGCAGGTGAAGGCTATGTACGGATAAGTTTGATAGCAGAGTGCGATCGCCTTGCAGAAGCCTTGCACCGATTCAAACAGGCAAATATTCACTATTAGTCAGCGGCGCAAGTCGCCAGTTCAGAGTGAAAATCCGATATGGGATAATTTTGGCAGCATCTCTATGCCTAGTCCTACTGGGCGAAACTGGGATGTTGCGTGCAAAGGGGACTGGGTACTGGGGCAGAGGGACAGAGGAACTTTTTAACGCCACACTTTCCCAGTCTCCCATCGTAACTCCCCATGTCCCAAATGAAGTGAATCCCAAGCTGATTGCAGCTTACACCAAGTTTAGCTTCAAGCTATTCTCCCAAATCCAAAAGAAACAGCCTGACGAAAATATTTTTATCTCTCCTGCCAGCATTGCGATCGCCCTAGCGATTACCTACAATGGGGCAAGCGGCAAAACCCAGGAAGCGATCGCACAAACCTTAGAATTACAAGGGATCGCTATCCAGGAACTAAATCAAGCAAATGCCGCACTGAAAGATACTTTGACGAATGCAGATTCCCAAGTTGAGCTATCAATTGCTAATTCCTTCTGGGGGAAAGATAACCAACCTTTTAAGCCTGAATTTATTCAAAAAATCCAGAAATTTTACGGTGTAGAACTGAAAAATGCTGACTTTACCGATGCTAGGACTATATCTAGTATAAACGGTTGGGTAAAGCAAAGTACCAACGGAAACATAGACAAAATAGTCGATGGCATCGAACCGGATA
>NZ_JACJUP010000345.1:0-5756 GCF_014748295.1 Planktothrix sp. FACHB-1355
CCCCACACCCGTCTGGGATTCAAATCCCAGCCTAATAGCTGAAGTCCACTGAAGTGGACTAAAAACTTCTCTTCAGTCCACTTTAGTGGACTTTCGCTATGACGCTCAGACTTCAGTCAAAAAACCCAAACTAATCCTTAAGGTAGATGTGCAAAAACTTTAAGTAAGCTGTGAAATCGGCCAGGATGGTTAGTACAAAAGCTGAGAAACCGGGTTTCTCTACGAAAAATATAGACCTCCAAGTTTAATCAGTGACAAAAAACCCGGTTTCTGACCCTGGTGGGCGATTTGGGTTTAAGTGAGTCGATCGCCTTGACAAGGATGTTATCTTAGTCTGGGATATGGGAACCTTTTGAGTAAACAAACACTCAAACACTGACAAACTTACACGGATTGCTTATCGGAATCGAAGGCATGAAGCTTGTAGGTACTGAAGACCTCTGGGCGCTAAGCACCTCTCGCCTCTGACCTGAAAAATTGTTACCTGCCATACATTGCATATATGAGTTACTCCAGTCAACCAGAATTAATCATCGAGGCGGGTCGCACTGAAAAGCAATACTGGAAAGACCTGTGGCGCTACCGGGAGTTATTCTACTTCTTGGCTTGGCGGGATATTCTGGTACGGTATAAACAAACTGCGATCGGCATTGCCTGGGCCTTGATTCGACCTTTTATGACAATGGTTGTTTTCACTATTGTGTTTGGCAAATTGGCAGGATTAGCATATAAGACTCCCACTGTCAACTATCCCATACTGGTTTTTGCCGCTATGCTACCTTGGCAATTCTTTGCCAACGCGCTAACAGAGTGCAGCAACAGCTTGATTAGCAACGCCAATTTGATTTCAAAAGTCTACTTCCCCCGCTTAATAGTACCTGCTTCCGCCGTAATCGTTAGTTTTGTAGATTTTATGGTTTCTGGCATAATTTTGCTAGCGCTGATGGCTTGGTACAATTTTGTGCCCGATTGGCGTATAATCACGCTACCTCTGTTTATTTTGATTGCCTTTGCAGCAGCAATGGGCGCAGGGTTATGGTTAGCAGCGCTGAACGTCAAATATCGCGATTTCCGATATATCGTGCCATTTATCGTGCAGTTTGGTCTTTACATATCGCCAGTCGGTTTTAGTAGTACCATAGTACCGAAACATTGGCGTTTGCTCTACTCTTTGAATCCGATCGTAGGAGTGATTGACGGCTTTCGCTGGGCTATATTGGGTGGAGAATTTAAACTTTATTGGCCGGGATTTAGTTTATCTTTAGCATTGGTAGCCTTGTTATTTGCCAGCGGTATATGGTACTTTCGCAAAACAGAACGCACTTTTGCTGATGTAATTTAGGCAGGAGAAGACGAAAAATGCTCAATAAAAAAATCCAAGCCATACTGGTCTGCCCGGAAACAAAAAAATCTGTTCATTTGGCGAGTCAGCCATTAATAGACGAACTAAACTTTCGCATTGAACGAGAAGAAATAAAAACCAGAGGCGGTCACAAAGTCGAAAATAAAATCGATGGTGGCTTATTGTATGAAGATGGAACTTGGCTTTATCCGATCGAAAATGGAACTCCTATTATGGTTATTAATGAAGCTATACCCACTAACCACCCGCCTATAGCCACGGCGGACACAATTAATGTTGACAATACAGCAGAATTATTACTTAATGCAGGTTGCGGACAACGACCATTGCCTGGTTTTATTAACGTCGATTTTGAAAAGTCTAGCAAAGCGGATGTAATCTGCGACTTGAGATATCTACCATTCAAAAATGGAGTGATGTCAAAAATTTTGTGCAATCATGTATTAGAACATCTAAACGAAGATATGTGGCGAGGTAAAGCAGAAATATCTGAAGCCGTTCTAGAATTTTCACGAGTATTAAATAAAAATGGTAATGTTGAAATAGAAGTTCCTTCTCCCCAAGGGCAAGATGCGGTAAGAGGAGATCATTTTACGGTTTACGGACACTTACGTTTAATCGCGATCTTTAGACTTTATTTTGAGAGTGTGAAATGTGCGGGAGTGGGAACCTGGGTAGAGGCAAGAGGATTGATACGGCTATTTAATAAATTGAGCAAATGGGACCCTTATTGGGGGAATGCTTATAAATTTTTCCTATCAAACCCCAAGTCAATGACCCAGATTGTTATGTACTGATTATAAAAAAAGGAGAAAATAGTATGAAAATTTTATTTAGCAATCCCCCGTGGTGGGAAAAAAAAGAAGGCAGATACTGGTTCTGGAAAAGACACTGGCGTGTTGGCGTCAGAGCAGGTTCCCGATGGCCTTTTACCTACGTCAGTAACTGTAGCCCAGATAATTTTAAGTTTGGCGAATACCTACCTTACCCATTTTTTATGGGATATGCCACAACTTATGCCAAAAAGGAAACGGGATATGATGTGCGTTTCCGTGACAGTATTGCTTTGCGGGAATCGTACAAGACTTATTTTCAGCATTTAGAAGCAGAAAAATACGACTACATATTCATTGAAATTGCCACACCCAGTTGGGAACACGATCGCTCTTTGATCGAACAAATCCACAAACGCCTGCCAGATACTAAAATCGTAGTAACAGGGCCGATTACAACTATTAAGTCAGAAGAAATCCTCAATAATTATCCCGTTCACGCCTGCATTAGAGGTGAATACGAAAAAGGCAGCGTGCGCGTCCTCAAAGGAGAATCGGGGATTATTGACTTTGACCTGCTCACTGTAGCAGAAATGAACGCAGCGCCCTTTCCTTATTTTGATGAACTTCACGCTCACCGTTACTGGGACGGCAATCCAGTTGGGCAAGTAGCCCCTCACGCCCAGATTTGGAGCAGTCGCGGTTGTCCGTTTAAGTGTATCTTTTGTGTATGGCCTGCCGCTATGACCGGTAACGACCCGGACGGGACGAAAACGCGGACTGTACGCCAGTACTCGCCGGAGTATATGGAAGCTTTTATTCGAGAATTAATCGATCGCTTCCAATTCAAGTGTATTTACTTCGACGACGATACATTCAACTTGGGCAACAACCATGTTGTGAAAATGTGCGAAGTAATGTCTCGTATTGGTATTCCTTGGTCAGCCATGTGTCGAGCTGATACCATCCAAATGGGAACCTGGCAGCTGATGAAGGAAAGTGGTTGTTTTGGCGTCAAGTTAGGGTTTGAAAGCGGGAATCAAAGAGTGGTAGACAAGATCGTCAACAAGCACTTAGATTTGGAGTATGCCGCGCAGATCGTGCGCGAGTTAAAGCGAATCGGCATGACTGTTCACGGCACTTTCACATACGGTTTACCAGGAGAAACAAAGGAGGAGATGCTAGACACAAAACGCTTCATCGCTTCTCTACCTTTTGATAGCTTCCAAGAATCGGGAACTGCTGAAATAGAGGGGACTCCACTGCATACACTCCGCAAACAGGGCAAACTAGAAAAGTATGAGGGAGCTGCCATTGATTCAAATTACAAACGAGAAGTAGACGGCAGCAAAAAAATGCAGATATTAGTAGAGGATTTGAGACAAAATTAGTCTGTTCTATATCGTTTAGTGGGAAAAGCTCCGATGCCAAAAATTTCGCTATACATTCCCTGCTTCAATGTCGAAAAGTATATCGCTCGTTGTATCGAGGGAATATTAAATCAGACCTATGCGGTAGATGAAATTTTGGTTATCGATGATGGCAGTCGCGATCGCACTGTGGAAATTGCTTCGCAATACCCGGTGCGAATCATCAAGCATGAGGTTAATAAAGGACTTTCCGCCGCCCGCAATACCGGATTTCGGAATGCAAGCAATGAATGGGTGGCATCTTTAGACGCCGATTGTGTAGCGGATTCTCATTGGCTTGAAAAGTTGGTACCCTCGTTAGAAGAAGATGAAAAAATTGCGGTCGCAGGTGGTAGGTTAGTAGAGTTCGTACAAGAGTCATGGGCCGATCGCTGGCGCAAAGTACACATGACTCAAGATTGGGGAGACGATCGCTTGTCTGACCCTCCATTCATGTATGGTAACAACAGTCTGATCCGCAAATCTGTAATAGAAGAGGTGGGCTGGTTTAACGAAAAGTTAAGAACGAATGGAGAAGATGTAGATATGTCAAAGCGAATTTACGATAAAGGTTATCACATTGTATACGAACCCGCTGCAATTGTTAACCATCTTCGTCATGACAGCATTCCTTCTATTTTGGATACATTCTGGAGATACTTAAGATTTAGCTACCCCACCTATAAAGAAATTACATTTAAATGGTTTTTGCATAATGCTTACAACGTACATTTAAAAGGAGTCATGATAGACCTGCTATATCGAGATTTAAAGCGCAATAAAAATTACCACTTTATTCCGTTGGATCTGTTTGTACCTTGGTATTTAACGTACCGCAATTTTAAGTTACTTTTAGAAAACAGAAAGCAAGGATAAGAAACAAAGAAAGGGTAAATCTTCTGCAAGAATACAAAAACGTAGGGAAGTTAAAGCATTCCTTGAAAATAGCGAAAAATGAAAAGGGTGTTTATAGAAAGTTGGTTAGCTAGTGTAATTTAGGTGGGAATTGAGGGCGTGTCTGATACTGTAATCCGCGTAGAAAATCTGGGCAAAAAATACTTAATTGGGCATCAAGAACGATTGCCTTATAGGACTTTGCGCGAGTCAATGGTACGAGGAGCAAAGAATTTAAGTCGAAATTTACTCAACCCTTTTGGCAAAAAAGTTTCCCATCCGGCTTATGAAGAATTTTGGGCTTTGAAGGATGTATCGTTTGAGATTAAGCAGGGCGACGTAGTAGGTATCATCGGTCGCAATGGTGCAGGCAAATCCACATTATTAAAAATTTTGAGTCGCATTACAGAACCAAGCATAGGTCGCATTTTTATCAAAGGTCGCGTAGCAAGTTTGTTGGAAGTAGGAACAGGTTTTCACCCAGAGTTGACTGGCAGAGAAAATATCTATCTTAACGGTGCTATCCTGGGTATGAGTAAAGCAGAAATTAAACAAAAGTTTGATGAGATTGTCGCCTTTGCTGAAGTAGAGAAATTTTTAGATACCCCGGTTAAAAGATATTCTTCTGGAATGTATGTGAGGCTAGCCTTTGCAGTAGCAGCACACCTAGAACCAGAAATTTTAGTAGTTGATGAAGTGCTGGCGGTTGGAGATGCTGCTTTTCAAAAGAAGTGTTTGGGAAAAATGGGAGATGTCGCTACCAAGGAAGGTCGCACAGTTTTGTTTGTCAGCCACAATATGGCAGCAGTAGAAAAGCTATGTCGGCGTGGTATTGTCTTGCATCAGGGGAAACTTCAATATGTCGGTAACCAGACCGATTCAATAAGCAAGTATCTCACAAATTTTTCGGCAAGTGTCATTTCTCTAAAAGAGCGCACTGACAGGCAAGGTTCGGGCGAAATCAGGGTAGTGGCGATTGAAATTAGAGATGAGGAAGATAATATTTTAGACACAGCAGCTTCCGGTCAGAATATCAACATTTATTTTTATTTTGAGCTTAAACCAGGAAATCAGCTAAAAAAAACTGTTGCAAGTTTAATGGTAAAAACTGAGTGGGATGCACCAGTTTTTATCCAACACAGCAGGCTTACTCAAAGCGATTTTGGTGTTATAAATAGAAGTGGGTTATTTATTTGTAAAATAAAGCGTTTACCTTTGCCACCAGCTAATTATAGAATAGCCTACAGTATTATGCCTAATAATGGCATGGAGGCGACTTACTATGACTATGTGGAAGACGCTGTAAATCTAACGGTA
>NZ_JACJUP010000346.1:0-5808 GCF_014748295.1 Planktothrix sp. FACHB-1355
TTTTTACAATACATTTGTACTATCCGTGGGTAGCGATCGCACTCCTGCAAGTGCCTTAACAAAAGTTCATACAGTGTCGATTACTTTTGTCCGACTACTTAATGGCTACCTTTACCGATACCTCATCGCCTCACCAAAGCTGACCGTTATGGAATGATGGCTGCAATCCTCGACGAATCCATCAGTGATGAAGAACGCGGTTGTCTCGATCGCTTGATTCGTTCTTTTAATACCCTTCAAAAGCAACTAGCTGAAAACCAATTCGATGATTTTGCTCTCGCTTAGGGAAATGGGTCACTCTGGGATAAACAAGCAACCGTTGTCTGTGATTACCTGTGCGCTCGATTTGTTTTTTAAGTCCCTCATAAGACTTTTTGTGTCTAGGGGCGTAGAACAGAGAGTACAGCTTTTGCTCGATTGAAATCGACGCTAGTTCGTTTTCATCAAAGCGAACATCACCCACGATAATACCAATCACTTGAAAAAGGGCATTGTTTGGCACTGAAGAGGCATCCCCTTCTAGTGAAGGTTCGGCTGGAGTCGGTGTAGCTTCTAGCTCCTGAGTAATATCTGGCAGAGGTGTTTTAGCTCGTTTGATCGGTGGTGGTAATTTCGTTGGCTTTGATTGCGCTCCAGATGGTTCAACTGGTGTGAGTGGCTCAACTGATGCGGATGCCTCAACTGATGTGGGTGCCGCCACTGGTGCGGGTGGCTCCACATCCTGTTGCAAAGACTCCGGTGCTGGCGGCGTTTGAGTAGACTTCTGTGACTTGAGCGCGATGATAGTTGGCTTAGTAGGTACAGATGCGATCTCGTTTGGTTTCGGCTTGGGTGATTTTCTGGCTGCCATTGTGGTTTTTTAATAGTTGAATGTCGAATAACGAATTTTCATAACCTCGACTGTCAAGGCTCTAAAGCAGGCGCGGGTAAGAAATTAAGCCATTGAGAATTGCTTTCTTAACAGATTAAAGTACAAATTTTGATATGAGGATTAACCAACAAATTAATCCTAGCCGGAAAAAGCGGCGATCTGGTGCGATCGGTATGGAGAGCCAAAGTAATATAGATAAAGTTTTCTGTGGGACTGAACCGCATTCTGTTCATTCACACATGGATGGAGAATAGAAAATGATGAACGAACAAGCGACAGTTAGTGCAATAGGCGTATGAAAGCGTATCTACACAACGAACTTGATTATTCTTCTAAGTTCTCTGGTAATACTTTTGAGAATTGGCAAGCGCATACTGTCGCGATCGCGTAGGGTGAATACGATATCTAAAATCATCGATAGTTAGGCGCTGAAGCCTCCATCAATCATCAAGTTTGCGCCTGTAATGTAACCTGCTTCAGGACTCGCTAGATAAGCGACCATGCCCGCAACCTCTTCAACAGTGCCATAGCGGGCGACTGCGATGTGCTTCGTAAGCATTTCAGCAAATTCCCCAGTTGGAGGATTCATTTCCGTCGCGATCGGTCCTGGCTGCACGTTATTGATCGTAATGCCTTGCGGTCCGAGATCCCGGGATAGCCCTTGTACCAAACCTTGTAAAGCGGATTTGCTCATCGCATATACACCACCTCCTGGAAAGGGCATCCGTTCGGCGTTGGTGCTGCCAATGTTAATGATGCGTCCACCTGCTTGCATATGCTTGGCTGCGGCTTGCGTTGCGACAAAGACAGCACGCACATTAACGGCAAGGGTGCGATCGAAGTCCTCCAGTTTGAAATCATTTAGCGAAGCGATTGCCAGCACACCAGCACTATTAACCAGAATATCAATGCCGCCTAATCGATCCACCGTTTGCTCAACCGCAGCGACTACCGCACTAGCATCAGCACTGTCAGCTTGGATGGCGACAGCCCGGACACCTAACGCCTGTGCTGCCTGTGCAACTTCATTGGCTCGAGCGGGTGAACTGCTATAGGTGAAAGCAACATCAGCGCCTTCACTGGCTAAACGCTTAACGATCGCTGCCCCAATACCGCGACTGCCACCCGTGATGAGTGCGCGTTTGTTCTTAAGTGTGTGATTCATATTCAATGCTTGATGTCAGAACGTTGGTTTCCGGTTCAACGGTTGGTAATACTTTGGTTGCTACCCAAAGCGTGTGAGGACTACCCGCCAACATACTATCCATTAAATCGCAAATATCTTCACAAAGATGGCAAAATAACTTAATAATTTTCTGGCTGGAAAGCGTTGCTCTGCCGTTAAATGAGTAAAGAAAAAGTAGGATTAGGCCAGAATTGGGACAAAGTTCCCAAAAAAAGCCAAAAAAACAGCAGATGTCATGTATAGGAGAAAAAGGGAGCGTAAACAAGAGAAAAATCTAAGCCCCCAGCGATACCCGTTTCTACGTCTAAAGATATAAGTTTATTTAATGAAAAGCTATTAAATTGAACAATTAATTCAGATAGAAACTTATGGCAACTGAGCAAGAACTTCAATCTCTTTTTAATACCTTAGATAGAGATCGAGACGGCAAAGTCTCCATTCATGAGCTTTTTTTAAGCCCTGGTTTAACTGCAATCATCTCGGCTGAAACAGGTATGAGTAGTCCCCAGGAATTGCTAGCTAGGTATGGAGATAAAGACGGTAGTATCACCTTTGAAGAGTTAAAGGAAGTAGTTAAGAAAGCAAATAATTTAACCTAGCTGTCGCGTCACACACTAAATAGGTTCTGACGCAGATTTGGTGAAATGGGCATTGAGCCAATCATATCTAGTGCAGCGGGGCAGAAATAATCCACCAGTTCAAGTGGGCTGTGGGTAGCCCTGGAATTGCCAGACAAAAGGTTTGGCCAAAGTAAGGACTGAGGATTTGACATGAGAGCAATATGCCAATTACCAATTAATGTTTGAGTTCCATGCCTAATGTACTCGAATTCTACCTTTTTCACCTGTTTAAACTTCATCCGACTCATCGGATGAAGCCTTTATAATGCTTGAATTCCAGTCATTTCATCTGTACTAATCAGATGAATTCCTTGGTTAAATAATTCTAATGCTTGTTGATGCAGTTGACAAATTTTGGCTACTTGTTGTCTAAATTCTTCCGGGTCATCTGGATTGCTATTTAACCAATAACGATGACGATGGGGTTGTAAAGTTGCCTCTTTTTAAAAAACGCCCGACGCTGCGAGGTGAAATATTTTCTACAATTGAACGTTTGATCGCATAAGAGTGGTAGCTCTCCTGGTGTCCAATGACTGACTGGACGTTCTGACTCCACTGGTTTTTCACAAGCGAGCGCTACTATCTGTATCACTTGCTCGGTGCTGAAGAGATTGGGCGTACCCTCGCGTACTTGGTCGCTTAAGACTACAATTAGATTTAATATTCCAGGAGATAAATATATATACTTAGACATTTTCTCATCATTCAATTGACAGATTAGAGCCCAAATCATTTTAGAGAAGATGTTGGGTGTTTGATTTCTGCCCTTAGAATTAGGAATTACAGGCAGAAAAATGAAAATATAGAAGATAATGGATGGCTAATCTTTGCTTTACCCGCCTCCAGGCTGCACTTCAATAAATACACTTAATTATGAAGATTTTGACTTCATTGGTGACGGCAATGCTACTTGCAGGTTCTACCATTGCACTACCCGTTCAGGCGCGACGGCATCAGGATTACAAGACTCAATCACTCAGCGATCGAAGCCTCTCATTCGATCGCCCATCACCAGCCAGTGCATCGAACGCCGATTCTACTTACCACGCTACTGGTGCTCGAAAGGCAACCGTGTTCGCTCCCCCATCTAACGTTCGCGATCGACCAAACGGTAATATTGTCTGTAGGATTACCACTCGTCGTCAGATAAACGTCTATCGATTCTATGACAATAGCCAACAGTGGCTTTCCACCGATGCCTGTGGTGACGATCGGTACGGCGTGATTCATATCAGCCAGATTCGCTTTTAAACCGCGATCGCACCTCAATTAAACCGTTAAATTCACAAAAGCAGTGATAGTAAAAGCGATCGCATTGGTGTAGATAATCAGCAAGCCGTGCTACCAAATCGATCTGAAGTTGTCATAATATTGCACGCGCGATCGCTAAACGTTGTCGCTGTCCGCCTGATACGCCGATTAGAACGAGGAGAATCGCGATCGCTTTTAATTGTGGGCGGAAGTAGGAGATCGATCGCACGACGATCTGTATCAACGAACGTTGGTTTATCGTGCAAGATATAAATTGCTGCATAAAAAAGAAATGTAGTTTCTCATACAGAATTCCCGACTGAAGATATTTTTGCTACAAAACATACGCAAACACGTAAAACAACGCGATCTTCGTCTACCAGCTCGGTCACGCTTTCCAAACGCGCAACCATGAGAACGGTGTCAGCCCGAACGCCGTCTCCGGTATCTAGAAAATCGCGGGCATAGAATAGATACCACTGTCCATCATCATCCCGAAACCAGCTCTAAGGCCGGATAACTATTAGCTCAAGTTAATATTTATAATATTTAGGTAATAGTAGTAAGTACTAGAAATTTAAAGATTACTCCGGAATATTTTATATTTGTCTTGTCATCTGTTATTACATATATCCATAAATAAATTGGTAATAATAAAAGTTATCCGTTCAAACCAGATAGGTTACAATGGTTTTTGACTTGATTAACATATTGCCTGTTTACTGTCAAGGTTGCGCTCGGTTCGCCACTCTATTTACAAGGTGATTTCGCTATTCAGCCGAATAACACTCGCTCAAAGATACTAAAATATATCCCACTGTTGTTTGGGTACCATCAGTTAGCACAAGTCTGGCTGAACCTTCGATTTGAGCGACAAATGCTTCCATGCGATCGCGCAACCAAAATAATTCTAATCCCCGCAGTTTCCCTTTCGACCCTTGCAAGCCATCCGCACCCTCCAACTCCAGTCGAGTAGGATGGGGTTTAGGCCAAGATGCCAAATTTGGCGGTCGGCGATAGATGGGATAGCGATACTCTGAGGTAGGATAACGACTGGCAGTATAAACTGGCTCATAGTACGCAGTAAACAAAACACTGCCAAAACCGTCTTTACCGACAGACTGATAAAACACAAATTCCCGTTTCACAGCTGCCTGAAGTTCTTGAGGCGAATTAGACTTTAGCACTAATTCTCGGAATCGCTTGAGACTGTTTTTGACGCGAGAGCGTGTAATTTTTGTAACTCTATAGCGTCGGTAAGCAGTAGCCGCAGTAGGAGTTTCCAGGTAACGCAAACTTTTATTGATCGCACTTAGTAGTGCTTGCTTGTCTTTTTGCTCACCATTTTCACCCCAAATCTGTTCATCCAAACCCCAGATGCCTGAATGACAACAAACCTGAAAAGCCGACTCTGGGACGGGTAAGAGCGGTACGCCGGATGGCGCTGGTAACTCAAAAATGGGCATATCATATTCGGGGATAGCCGAATATTCTGGCTGTTTCTGTTGGACTCGCTCGACCGCTTTATTCCTAAAGGGTTGTATGCAGCCTGAAAGAGTGATTAGAATCGACCCCAAACTGAGGGTGATAAAAACAAGTTTCCAATTCATTTACGAAAGAGCGATCGAGTGTTGAAAATAGGCTGTATAAGTGTCTACTATCAGGTCAATAGACTCTACAAACGGTAATCGTGCGCTCGGCAGACTGTGATAGTTATGGAAGAACTTCAAATCTTCCCCATAATTAACGATCGCGCTACTGACGAAGATGTCCCCATCCCATAATATTAAGTAGTCGGACAAAAGTAATCGACACTGTATGAACTTTTGTTAAGGCACTTGCAGGAGTGCCTTCGCACAGCGTGCCGTAGGCATATCGTG
>NZ_JACJUP010000347.1:0-5804 GCF_014748295.1 Planktothrix sp. FACHB-1355
AAAAATGCTAATAAACAGATCCCGACGGAATTGACCTAGCTGCTGGCTTTGTTCCTTAGCGTTAGTCATCCGTTGCTGATGGGTATCTGTTAAGAAGTCGCGATTTTCTTGCTGTAAATCTTGGTGAAATTTAAACAGATCTTCAGCTTGCTTTTTCGCTTGTTCCATCCGTTGTTGATGGGTATCTGTTAGGAAGTCGCGATTTTCTTGCTGTAAATCTTGGTGAAATTCAAACAGATCTTCAGCTTGTTTTTTCGCTTGTTCCATCCGTTGCTGATGGATATCTGTTAAGAAGTCGCGATTTTCTTGCTGTAAATCTTGGTGAAATTTAAACAGATCTTCAGCTTGCTGTTTAGCTCGATCTTGTCTGGTTGTAGCGGTATCCGACAGAAATGTTTGAGTATCTCTGAATAGTTGAGTTACTTCCTCAGCTATAGAACGATGCTCCTGCCGGATTCTTTCCATTAAGGATGTCATGAAGTTTTCCTCAATCAGAGTAAGTATCCGTGAGTGAATAAACCACAATCGCTCATTTTGAAACTCAGAGCGATTGTGGTTCAATTAAACTTCTGCTTTGTTGCATCCAGCTCTTATAACGCGGCATCAAGGAATTTGAGAGAGTTAAACAAAAGCAGAAGTTTGTGGAAAATTTAAGATATTCTCAATCGTTGGATTGTAGCATTATCTAAATTTTTACGCAGCAGGCATCGCAGCAGATTGAGTTAGACCAACTGCTTCAGCATACTTCAAATATGTTTCAACAGAAGCGATTACAACACGAGCTTCGATCGCGAGTAATTCAATACCAACTAGCGAAACGCGAGCCCAAGCGTCTACAACAATACCTTTGTCAAGAATGCGATCGATAACTTCAGCCAAGCTAGAAGAAGAGTTGGTTTTTTCGACAGCCATTGTTTTTTACCTTTTACTCATTGTTGTTGTTTTTTTCTGGGGGCTTAGCGTTTGCCTTGCCACCTGACAATATGAATCTATCAACTTTATTTTGGGTTGTAAAGGGGGAGGTAAAAATTGATTCTAAACAAATGTAAATTTATTGTCTGTAATCCTACTATCTATTTTTGATTAATTTAGTTTTTTCAGTGTTCTTACAGAAGCTATTTTTAGAAAATACTGTGTATTTCCTGATGGCCTCGATCGCTACTATTTACTTTTATGTTTAAATATGCTATAAGCCAAAACAGCCCCGACAATTTTGTGTCTTACTTACAAAATTGTTTGTTACATTGAATCAGAAAAAATAAATAAAAGCTGATAAAAGTATTGCTTTTTGGCTTTACCAATTGGCACTAGATTGAGACTGGCAATTTACTTTTTTCGCATTTTAATACCGCTCAAACATAGGTTAGCCCTAAGAAGCAGCAAGTGTTTGAGGAAAAACTAAACCATAAAACCATATAAATCTATGCCTACTTGCGCCACAGATGTTATCCCGCCACCACTAAAGTCTGCGATCGTCCGCCATCCCTTAGTGGTTTCACCCGATACGACAGTCATAGATGCGATCGCGCAAATGAGCGGGGCACGATCGTTCTGCCAAACGACTAGAACGGAAGATAGTCAAAAAAATGACCTTTATGTAGAGGCGCGATCGAGCTGCGTATTGGTAGTCGAAAACGAACAGATTATCGGCATTCTGACCGAGCGGGATGTCGTGCGATCGATCGCCCAGCAACAACCCCTCGATCGGGCAGTCTGCGAGGTGATGGCACATCCCGTTATTACCCTGCGCGAGTCTGACTTCAAAAATTTATTTTTGGCGATTAATTTGCTCCAACAGTACAAGATTCGCCATTTGCCAATCGTAGACGATCGGAATCGCCCAGTAGGACTCATAACTCATGAGAGTTTGCAGCAAACTTCCCGACCGATCGACCTGTTGCGGTTGCGTCAGGTAGCTGAAGTGATGACCGAAAAAGTGATTAGCGCCTCAGCCGATTCCTCCCTACTGACGATCGCCCAAACAATGGCAGAACACCGTATCAGTTGCGTAATAATTGTCGAATCTATCAGTAATGCTACGGAAACCCTGCTAATTCCCATCGGGATTATAACCGAACGAGATCTAGTGCAATTTCAAGCATTGGGCTTGAACTCGGAGACTTGTAAAGCAAAGACAGTCATGAGTACGCCCGTTTTTACCGTCAAGCCGGACGACTCGCTCTGGAGAGTGCAGCAAATTGTGGAGCAGCACTTCATCCATCGATTAGCAGTGACCGGAAAGCGCGGAGAACTATTGGGCATCGTCACTCAGAGCAGTTTGCTGCAAATCCTCCATCCCCTAGAACTCTATAACTTAGCTGAAGTTTTGGGAGTAAAGGTAGCCCAACTGGAAGCCGAGAAAATCACACTGCTGAAAAATCGTACCGTTGAACTAGAACAGCAGGTGGAAGCCAGGACAGCCGCACTCAATGCCAAGATACAACAAGAGAAATTAATTGCCCATCTCGCAGCACAAATCCGATCGTCCCTAAGCCTACAAACAATTTTGGAGACAACCGTAGCCCAGATCAGGCAGGTACTGGGCTGCGATCGCGTCACTATTTGGCAATTTATCGCTGATTGGGAAACTATTGCCGTCGCAGAATCCACCGACTCACCCGTATCTTCGATCGGCGAACGAGTTCGCGACATCTGCTTTCAACAAGAGCAAGCCGAAATTTATCGTCAGGGCAAGATTCGTGTCGTATCAGATATCTACACGACCGAAATGTCAGACTGCCATCGACAAATGGCAATCCGCCTCCAAATACGAGCTAAAATTTTGGTGCCGCTTATGTGTGGGGACAAGTTGTGGGGTTTGCTCAATGCCGTTGAAAGCCAACACGCCCGCAACTGGCAACAATCGGAAGTAGAACTGCTGCAAGCCTTATCGCTACATCTGGCCATCGCTCTCCAGCAAGCCACCATCCACCAACAGTTACAGGAAGAACTGAGCCAACGAAAGCAAGCTCAAGCTCACCTCCTAGAAAGTGAAGCCCGCTGGCAATTTGCACTAGAAGGATCGGGAGATGGTGTATGGGATTGGAACGTTCAGACAGATCGAGTTTTCTTTTCCAGACAATGGAAAGCCATGCTCGGTTACAGCGATAGTGAAGTGGGCAATACTCTGGCAGAATGGCACAGCCGCGTACACCCCGATGACAAAGCTGGCTGCTATGCCGATTTGAACAAGCATTTGAGAGGACAAACCCCCACTTATCAAAACGAACATCGCATTCGATGCCAAGATGGCAGCTACAAGTGGATTCTCGATCGCGGCAAAGTCATCGAGCGCACAGCAGACGGTAAACCCCTGCGGGTAATTGGAACCCATACAGATATCACCGATCGCAAAGCAGCCGAGTCAGTTTTGCGTCAGTACGAACGGATGGTTGCGAGCGCCACTGATGGCATTGCCCTGCTCGATCGCAACTATATTTATCGTTTCGTCAATCGCGTTTATTTGGAACGGAATGAGAAATCTGTTGAAGAAATTATCGGACATTCTGTTGCAGAATTGCTTGGTGAAACGGGTTTCCAAACTATCATCCAGCCTTACCTAGATCGATGCCTAACAGGGAAAGTCCAACAATACGAAGAATGGTTTGATTATCAAAACGGGAGTCGCCGATTTATCAGGGTCACCTACAATCCCTATTTCGACCTAGATGGCACTATTACTGGGATTGTAGTGACAACTCACGATCTGACTGCGCTCAAGCAAACCGAACAAGCATTACAGGAAAGCGAACAGTTTTTGCGGAGTATTTATGAAGGAGTCGAACAAGCAATTTTCACCGTTGATGTCTTAGAAAATGGCGAATTTCGACACATTGCTTTTAACCCAGCCGCCACCCGGTTATGGGGTAAATTAATAGAAGAAATCGACGCAAATTCACCGGAAGAAAATTTTCATTATATTAATTGCGTTCGCACAGGCTCTGCCATTTCCTACGAACAATGCGTCATCTCAAACAACACACCGACTTGGTGGCTGACCGCGCTCAATCCCATCCGAGATAGTTCATCCCGTATTTATCGCATTGTCGGTACCAGTACAGACATTACCTTACGCAAGCAAGCCCAGACAATGCTGAAATTGCAAAACAGCATTTTGGAGCGCATTGCCAAAGCAGAGCCACTATCAATGATTTTAGATGCTTTGCTCGGTACTGTGGAATTGCAAATAGTCGATTCTCTCTGTTCGATTATGTTGTGCGATGGCGATGGCAAATTGCATTGCACAGTAGCTCCTCAATTGCCAGAAGGCTACCTGCGGGCGATCGATGGCATCTCCATCGGTGAAGGAGTTGGTAGCTGCGGCACGGCAGCTTTTCGTCGGGAACCCGTCATCGTCTCCGATATTGCCACCGATCCACTCTGGGAAAACTATCAAAATTTGGCTTTGGAATATGGATTAAAAGCCTGCTGGTCGCTCCCGATAATTAGCAGTGACAATCGGATTCTGGGAGTATTTGCAATTTATTATCGCCGGATTTGTACACCCCAAACCCAAGAGTTAGAAAATATGATCCGGATCGCCAATATTGCTGGAATTGCCATCGAACGAGATCTAGCAGCAAAAACTCTGCAACAATTAAACCAGAATTTAGAAAATTTGGTTGCCGAACGCACTGCTGCATTGCAAGCCAGCGAAGAACGGTGGCATTTGGCGCTCAAAGGCGCAAACGATGGTATTTGGGATTGGGATCTCAAAACTAATCGTATCTTCTTCTCCGATCGTTGGAAAGAAATGCGCGGCTTTACCAGTGAGGAGATTGGCAATACACTCGATGAGTGTCTGAGTCGAATTCACCCAGATGACTTCGATCGCGTTATGACTGCTCTTGACGAGCATTTTGCAAGTAGAACCGAATTCTTTGAAGTCGAATATCGGGTACGTCGCAAAGATGGCGCTTATATGTGGGTTTTAGATCGCGCCCAAGCATTACGGGATGAATCCGGACAAGTCGTTCGTATGATTGGATCGGAAAGCGACATTACCGCTCGCAAACAGGCAGAAATAGCCCTGCGAGACAGCGAACGTCGCTATGCTACCTTAGCGGCTGCTGCGCCAGTCGCTATTTTCCGATTTGATACGCCATTAAACTGTGTCTATGTCAGCGATCGCTGGAGCGAGATGACCGGGAGACCGATAGAATCTGCCTTGGGCACAGGTTGGATCGATAGCCTGCATCCCCAAGATCGCGATCGGCTATTAGAACAATACACGCAAAGATATACACAATCTCACAGAGACAATCGAGTATTTAACTGCGGTGAAGGCAGACATTTGTGCCCCGATGGTACTGTTAATTGGTTCTACGTTCAGGTGGTTAAGGAAATTGATGCTGATGGCAGATTGATTGGCTATATTGGCACTCTGACAGACATCACGGAAAACAAACAGATCGAAGCTAAATTACAAAATATCAATCAAGCTTTGCAAAATGCAGTAGAGGGTATTTCGCGCCTAGATATTGATAGACGCTATGTGTCAGTCAATCCTGCCTATGCCAAATTGTGCGGCTACGAACCTAACGAAACGATCGGTATGGAATGGTTGCAAACCGTCCATCCAGATGACATTGCCATGATGGAAGCAGCTTATCGAGAAATGCTTAAAACTAATAAGGCGGAAGTAGAAGTTAGGGGTATTCGCAAGGATAAATCTAGCTTCCATCAGCAAGTTACCATGATTGCTGCTTATGACGAAATTGGCAATTTTGTGGGGCATTACAGTTTCAGCAAAGATATCAGCGATCGCAAACAAGCAGAGGAAATCCTCAAAGCAGAAAGATTGC
>NZ_JACJUP010000348.1:0-5695 GCF_014748295.1 Planktothrix sp. FACHB-1355
TCTGACGATTATCTTCCGATTGGAAGAGTTAGAGACATTAATGCCTCCACATATAGACACAGGCTTAGCGAGACTTCATACCATAGCTGTTTCTCTCTAGGTGGCTCTCAATAATTTACTGTCACCACGCCTAGAGGCTGCTTTGGATTAAATTTCCGTCTCTTGATAATTATCGGTGATAGCAGCAACCAAGAGTGCAGCTACTTTTCCCTTTAAATATTTAGTGTCTCTGGGCTTCCAGAGATGTTCGGCAACTTTCAGTTGCCTTGGAGTAACTTTGTCAGAGCCCCACGACTGAAAGCTAGAAAGGAGGCATTTGTGTAGACTAAGCCTACACTCAGAGCTATGTCCGATCAGCCTGACAGGTGGTTTTTCCGCCAGTTTTTTTCCCCGATTGTGGTTTTATCCACTACGCATATGGCAGTTTTGGAAGTCCGTATCGGCGACAACACGTACTCCTTTTCGGACTGGGAAACTTTTCGCCAAGATCGTATGTCCTTGTCAAGCAAGGTAACCACTTGCAGGCGTTTTCGTTGTACCCTGTCTCGGCACTCTTCGCTGTCAAGCCTATGGCCAGACTGGAAGAATAGAGCCGAACTTTGTTGAATTTTTTGAAATCCTTAATATCTAGAGTATCACAAGCTTTCTGGCTTTTCGAGCTTTGTGAGGAAAATACTTAAAAATTCTACACAATTTTGCAAGAGCTTGGTCATCAGCCGCTCGGCAGCTTGCCAAAATTGAGCCAGTTACCGACTCGCGCTCTCAGCGACGCAGCCATAACCCATTTCTGGGACAGAAATCGGCCAATTATCTCCAGCCCTTATTTCATCTACGGGAGGGTTCGCTTAAAATGAGGAGAGAATATGTTAAATTTCTTGACAATCCACAACGCCTGAATCGGCAGACCCATGACCTCAACTACCTCCCTCTTTTCGCCTGTTGAAGCAGACCTACGTTTGCTGTCGGAGAACTTGAAACAGCTAGTTGGTAAGCGTCACCCTATCCTGTCTGCCGCAGCAGAACATTTGTTTGGAGCAGGGGGAAAACGCCTCAGACCTGCGATTGTGCTTCTGATTTCGCGGGCGACAATGCCAGATGGGGAAATTACTCCCCGTCATAGACGGTTGGCCGAGATTACGGAAATGATTCACACAGCTAGCCTAGTACACGATGATGTAGTGGACGAATCGGAAGTTCGTCGCGGGGTGCCTACAGTACACAACCTGTTTGGCAATCGCATCGCGGTACTGGCGGGAGATTTTCTCTTCGCGCAGTCTTCTTGGTATTTAGCCAACTTGGATAACTTGGAGGTTGTCAAATTACTGTCGCAGGTGATTATGGATTTGGCGGCAGGTGAAATTCAGCAAGGGCTGAATAGCTTCGACACAAATTTATCGATCGAAGCTTATCTACAAAAAAGTTACTACAAAACTGCCTCCCTGATTGCCAATAGTGCCAAAGCAGCGGCTTGCTTAAGTGGGCTTTCGGCTGAAATGGCAGAAAATTTATATCGCTACGGGCGTCATATCGGTTTGGCGTTCCAAGTAGTTGATGACATCTTGGATTTCACTGGTTCTACAGAAGTTTTGGGCAAACCTGCCGGTTCGGATCTCAAAAGCGGTAATTTGACTGCGCCGGCCATATTTGCTCTGGAAGAGAAACCCTACTTGGAGGTGCTGATCGAACGAGAATTTTGTAAGGATGAGGATTTGCAACAAGCGATCGCTTTAATCAATGAAGGTATGGGTATTGAGCGTGCCCGCGAATTAGCTGCCAGAGAAGCTCGCTCTGCTGTTGAGTATCTTGCCGATTTACCGCCCTCTGAGTATCGCCAAGCCTTAAGCGATATGGCTGAGTATGTTTTGAGTCGGCTGTACTAGAATTTTAGATTTTAGATTTTAGATTGGCTGTAAATCCAAAATCTAAAATCCAAAATCAATTCAGGCTATATCCGGAGGAATATGACCGGGCGCATTTCGGCGTACTGTATGGTTTTGCGGCAAATGGGCCTGGATTAAATTTTGTAAATCTTCCCGACGCAATTCAGTTCCCGATGAAAGATTTCCTGGCGTCTCAAAAAATACAGTACTATCAACCGTGTTCATCGCCAGCATTTGAAACAAAATATGGGTGACAGGAACTGGTATGGCTAGCACTTGCGGATCTTCGATCGAATTGCGATCGGCTGTGGCATCTTGGAGAGTTGGGAAAGCGTATATAACACGTTTTTCCACACCTGGGTTAGCGCGATTGCTTAAAGCAGTCAATACCCAGTCGCGCTCCCCGGTCTGGAGAATATAGTACTGGGAGTGTCGCAATTGCTGAGCCAGCAGCTTGAGAGCTGGTGCGATCGCTTGCATGGCCTGGGTAGTATGAGTATCTTGGGGTGCATTGTCAATTAAAAGTTGAATTTGTCGATCTAATTCCATAGGTCACGCTCAAAAGCTCCGATCGTCTACTTTTTAATCTAACTGTCGATCCAATCGGTCGGATTTGGGTGTGCTAGGGTCAAGGTAGTAGCGAAGCATTGTCAAAAAATGCGAGCGGTCTGGACGATAGTTCAGATCCGGTTGGATCGAATCGCATTTTGAGGAAAAAAGAAATTCTGGTGATTAACCAGCGAATCAAATGGGAGCATCTCTGCGGTCTATTTCTGAATGGGTGGTCTAGGGCTTCGCAATCAAATTAAGTAGGGGCTAAATTAAACTTGCCTCAACAACAACGAGCTTGGGAGAGATCTGCTAGCGTGGAGGCTATCTTTGAGCTGCTGTTCGCCGAACTTAAGCAGTCCACCCGTGCTTCAGAGCAAAATTGCCGCGAAGTCGCAGCGCGTATAGCAACGGAAGTAACCCGAATTTGTAATGAAAGTAAGCGCATCCAAGCGCTGGGCGCTGTCGAAACTTGGGCTACAAAGCTTGCCCGTCATCGTTTACAGCAATGCCTCAACTATTACAAGCTGGGGTCTACCGCTGGACGGGTAGAATTACACAGTACTCTGAGTGCGATTGTCTATCGTTACATTACACCACCTGGAGCGTCATCAATCTATGAAAATCGGCTGACTTTAATAGAAGATTTCTTACAGGGATTTTATGTGGAAGCATTGAGTGCCTTTCGCCGGGAAGGAGCTATGTGCCAGCTTGCCCCTACAAGTCCAACTTATCGACCGGAAACTCTGTTAGAGTTAGCGGAATTTCTGGCTTTTACAGAGCGTTACGCTAAGCGACGGATTCGCTTGTCGCATAACCGGACTCAGCAGCTAGTAATTTTGCGGGCACAAGCGTTTGTGCAAAAGCAACCGCCGGAAACCTCGGTGGATATGGAACAGGCGGCTGAGGGGGGAACGTCAGAATCAGAAGCAAGCTGGGATGAAGCTTTGGTGCAGCAAGTGCGGCAAGTGATGGGGGCTCAAGAAGATGCTCCCAATCAGGAAGATTCGCTGCGCCAGTCTGTAATTGACGAGCTGATGGCCTACTTACAAGAACGTCAGCAGGAAGATTGTGCCGACTACTTTGCGCTGCGGCTGCAAGACCTCAATACGCAAGAAATTGAAGCGATAATGGGTTTAACCCAGCGTCAGCGGGATTACTTGCAACAGCGTTTTAAATACCATTTGATTCGTTTCGCTCTATTGCATCGGTGGGAACTGGTGCATGAGTGGTTGGAAGCAGATATAGAAAGAAATCTGGGCCTCGTCCCCCAGCAATGGCAAACTTTCCTGGCGAGTCTGGAGCCTGAGCAACTGAGCTTGCTGGAATTGAAACAAAAAAAACTGTCCGATCGAGAAATATCTCGAAATTTAGGGTGGACGGTTACGCAGATTCAGAAGCAGTGGTTTAAGCTTCTAGAAAAAGCCTGGGATCTTCGTAATTCATTCGTGTCCGGATCGGGTGCATCGACTGATGAACAGAGACATAGAAGCCTTCCCTGAAAAATTCTTCGCCTGGTTGCTGCAAAGCGATCGAGTCAACCCGGCTCCGGGCCATGAGTTCGATCGCTCGACAGCCTCGTTGAGCGAGAAGGAGAATTCTAATTTAGAAACTCCTTCAGAGGTTACTCATAGCTTAGAGCTAGGCGATTGTGATATAGATGATTGGGAATTAGAAGATTTAGATCTACTGGAGTCAGAAGTATTGAACGCCGCACTCTCCAGCACCATTACTCCGGAGGTTTTGCGTCAACCCCCTCAAAAACCGGGCGACATTCCTGTCGTGCGAGACCGTTTCCAGGCACTTCTCAAACGTCGCCTCAAGAAGGAAATCGAAAATAACCCTCCCCTATTTCCTTGGGAGACGGAAATCGGTGACTACGAACCGGATCGTCCTGCCAAAATAGAGCTGGATTCGGGATCGGCAACGCACCTGTGGACGGCTCAGATCCAAAAGTTTAATCTGCCAGTAGCCATCCCGCCGGAGGTTTTTACCCAACTGTTAGACCGATGTCAGGCAGTGGTTCAATCCTCAAAAACCGAGGCGGCTAAATTAGTGCGTGCGGTGGAGGTTTTGTTCCCCGGTCATTCCCAGATGCTGAACAAATTTGCCCAAAAGGTGTCAGCGCCTGCCGATCGTAAAAGTCTGGATACGGTAGATTATCGACAAGAAGCGACCAAATTCCCCAGCAGTTACGAAACAGCAACGCTGGCCGAGCAAATGGTTCTGTTATTGCAGGCAGCTCGGCAGATTCTCGGTTCTCTGACGTTGCTTGTTTCGTCATCTCAATTAGCTGTAGAAAGACAGTGGCTAAGTGCTGTCGGTGTGCTGACGCTCGAGGTACAATATCAAGTACACAAGCAATCGATCGCCTCTGTACGGATTCGAGGTCAATTTCCTTGCGGTGGCAGCTTGAAGTTTCGAGGCGGTCAAGCAGTAGCTTCTACCCATCGACCCGATCCGGGTTGCTTGAGTGTGGAATTGTTCGATTTGGAACCCAACCACAGCTACCTGTTGGAAGTTCATTTTCAGCAACTGGGTCAGAAACCCTTAATTTTTGCTGTGATGGTAATTAGTTCTTAGCGATCGGTTACCCGATTTTGGATGAGAGGATTTTGGATTTTAGATTGGCTCCGCAATGATGGGGCGGAGCTTGAAATGGGGAAAAATTTTTTGATGATCCCCATTGAGATGGGAGGCTTTAGACCCCTTTTTTCGGTCAAATGTAGTTGGTCGTTGGTCAATTGCGATCGGATGGTAGATAGTGGTTAGTAGTGGATGGGAAACAAGCTTTCTCACAACTGACAACTGAGAACTGACAACTGACATTTGACAAATGACTGTTGACAAACTGCGAAATATACCGATTTTGGCCAAATTTAGGGAACGGTTGGCAGCGATGCCGACGCCGGAGGTGGAAGAGTCGCTCTGGCTGCGAGTGCTAGTGCAGGCTTTGGTGGTGGTGGGCATTATCGCTACGGATGTGGCGGCTGAGACTTTCGCTACTGCGGACAGTCTGAGCGTTTGGGCTGTACCGCTGAGTATTGTGGGTGCTACGTGGAGTTGGTATCGCCGCCATAAGCGTAATATCCCGGTGAAGTTTGCGATCGCGATGGGAATGCTGTGGGCTTTGGCCTTTTTCCTATCGAATCTCCGGGACTCTCTCAATGATACGCGGTTTGTCTTGGCGCAACTGCTAATTCAATTACAAGTTTTGCACAGCTTTGACTTGCCCCGCCGCAAGGATTTGGGCTATTCGATGGTGA
>NZ_JACJUP010000349.1:0-5793 GCF_014748295.1 Planktothrix sp. FACHB-1355
TGGGATTTAGGACAAATACAAGCCCAACAAATAACTGATAACGTAGTGGAATTGATGGTGGCTAAGGTGCAAAAATTACCACCACAGACACAAGCTGTTTTGAAGCTAGCAGCTTGTATGGGAAACAAATTTGACTTGAAGCAGTTGGCAATTGTTTATGAAAAAGCACCTCAAGAAACAGCAACTGATCTTTGGGCAGCGATCGCAGAAGGCTTAATCTTACCCCTGAACGATGCCTACAAGTTAATAGAAATGGATGTGGCTGGTCTGTCCGAGCAGTTAGTGGTAGAATACAAATTTGCTCATGACCGAATTCAGCAAGCAGCTTATTACCTCATTCCTCAAGCAGATAAACAATCGGTACATCTGCAAGTCGGTCAATTGTTAATAAAGAATACGTCGCCAAGGGAACTTGAAGATAATCTATTTGATATTGTTAATCAATTGAACATCGGTCAGATGCTAATTTATCAACAAACTGAACGGGATGCTTTAGCGAATTTAAACCTACAGGCAGGGAAAAAAGCTAAAGCTTCAGCAGCCTATCAACCAGGATTTAACTATTTGAAATTTGGTCTGGATTTGCTAGAGGAAGGCTGTTGGCAAAGGCAGTACGATCTAACCCTAGAACTCTATGTAGAAGCAGCAGAGGCAGCTTACCTGAGTACCGATTTTGAGGAAATGGAGCGCTTAACGGAGATAGTCCTGAAACAAGCCAAGACGCTGCTAGACAAAGTAAAAGCCTACGAAGTTTCTATCCAAGGGTATTGGGCAGAGAACAAAAACCTGGAAGCTGTTAACACTGCGCTCAAAGTGCTGAAGTTGTTAGGAGTGGTCTTTCCAGCACAGCCAAGCCTGGCGAATATGATGCTTACTTTGGAGGAGACACAGTTAGTTTTAACAGGAAAAGTGCCCTCGGACTTAATTGACCTGCCAACAATGACCGATCCGATCGCACTAGCAGCCATGCAGATTATGACCATTGTATGGAGTCCTGCTTACATAACAGTGAATGAACTGATTCCCCTGATTGCCTGCAAACAAGTTAATCTTTCGGTTACGAAAGGCAACGCACCCGAATCAGCTTTTGCATATGCGAACTATGGATTGATTATCTGTGGTAGTGGACAGATTGATACCGCATATCAACTAGGTCAACTAGCTTTATGTCTGTTAGAACAGTTCAATGCCAAAAAACTTAAAGCCAAAATCTATGTGTTCTGTAACTTTGTAAGACATTTGAAAGAGCATCTCAGGAAAGTGTTGCTATACGAGTTAGAAGCCTATCAAAGCGGACTGGAAAGCGGAGATTTTGAATTTGCTGCCGGTGGTGCAATGGGTTACTGCATGATGTCCTATTTGAGTGGCAGGGAATTGTTAGAACTCGAACGAGAACAGGCAACCTACAATCAAGCTATTGCTCAACTCAAGCAAGAAGCATTTCTTCAGTGGCATCAAATGTTTTGGCAAGTAGTCTTAAACTTGATAGGACGGTCTGAAAATCCGTATTGTTTAAATGGTGAAGTATACGATGAGACGAGAATGCTGCCGCTTCATCTTAAAGCCACAGATAAAACCGCAATGCTTCACTTGTATACTAACAAAGTTACCCTGTGTTATCAGTTCTATGAGTTCCAGCAAGCGCTTGAAAATGCAGTTAAATTGGAAGAATATATAGTTAATGCGTCAACAACCTGCTTTGCTCCGCCAGCCTATTTTTATGATTCGCTAGCTCGGCTAGCAGTTTTTCTTAATGCCTCAGAGACAGAACAAAACCGCATTCTAGAAAAAGTCACTGCCAACCAGGAAAAAATGGAACTATGGGCGCATCATGCCCCAATGAATTACCTACACAAATTCTATCTAGTGGAAGCAGAACGCGATCGCGTATTAGGTAACGATAAAGATGCCAGAGAATATTACGACAAAGCGATCGCCCTAGCCCGCGAAAACGAATATCTCAACGAAGAAGCCCTCGCCTACGAACTAGCAGGAAGATTTTACCTCGCCAGAAATCAAAATCATGTCGCCCGTCACTATTTGCAAGATGCCCACTATGCGTATCAGCGCTGGGGCGCTGTAGCTAAAGTAAAAGATTTGGAAGCGCGATACCCGCAATTTTTAGCCCTCCAGTCGGTTAGTTCAACTCAAAATACCAAAAATCCGATTACCACAACATCTGGAAGAGCGGGCGAAACGTTGGATTTTGCCGCCGTAATGAAAGCATCCCAAGCTATCTCCGGCGAAATCGTTTTAGCACAATTGTTAGATCGGGTGATGAAAGCTGCGATCGAAAACGCAGGCGCAGAAAAAGGTTTTCTCATCTTAGATAAAAGCGGGAATTGGGTAATCGAAGCCCAAGCAGCAGTGGAGAGCGATCGCATTACCATTCTCCAATCCATTCCCGTAGATTCTGTAGACCCTGCAACTCAAATTCCCCTCCTATCAACCGCCATCGTTAACTACGTCGCTCGCAGCCACGAAAACGTAGTATTAAATAACGCCACCGAATCAGGACAATTTACCCGCGACGCTTACATTCTCGCCACTCAAACTAAATCCATCCTCTGCACTCCCCTACTCGATCGCGGCAAACTAGCAGGCATTCTCTACTTAGAAAATAATCTGGCGATCGGCGCATTTACCCCGCAACGAGTCGAAACTTTACAAATCATTGCCGCTCAAGCCGCCATCTCTATTGAAAACGCTCAACTCTACGAACAATTAGAAGATTATAACCGAACTTTGGAACAAAAAGTCGAAGAACGCACCAAAGAATTATCCCACACCCTGGAAATTCTCAAAGCAACTCAAGCCGAATTAGTAATCGAAAATGCCCTGCTCAGAAGTGCCGAAGAACCGCAGGGTTACGATTACCAAGTAGGCGGAAGTTTGCCCATAGATGCACCTACTTATGTCGTGCGATCGGCAGACCGACATTTATACAAAGCCTTAAGACTCGGACAGCTTTGTTACATCCTCAACACCCGACAGATGGGCAAATCCAGCTTGCGCGTCCAAATCATGAAAAAGCTGCAAGCAGAAGGCTTTGCTTGTGTTGCGATCGATATTTCTACAATGAGCAATTCCCAGGTAACTTTAGAGCAGTGGTATGCAGGCTTTGCCTACCTTTTAGTTAGCGGTTTGAATCTGTTAGATAAAGTCAATATCCGGACTTGGTGGCGGGAACGCGAATTATTATCCCCCGTGCAGCGTTTATCAGAATTTCTCAACGAAGTCTTATTAACAAATATTTCTGAAAAAATCATTATTTTCATCGATGAAATCGATAGCGTTCTCGACCTTCAGTTTGACAGCAGTGCATTTTTTGGCATCATCCGCACTTGCTATAACAAACGCGCCGATAGTTCCGACTATCAGCGTTTGAATTTTGTGCTTTTAGGTGTAGCGACTCCTTCCCAATTAATTCAAGATAAAAACCGCACACCTTTTAATGTCGGTCAAGCAATTCAACTCAAAGGTTTCCAAGCGCATGAAGCTCAACCATTACTGCAAGGATTGACCAAACGAGTCACCAATCCCCAAACCCTACTCACAGAAGTAATAAACTGGACGGGAGGACAGCCTTTTCTCACCCAAAAAGTCTGCAAACTGATTTGCAATTCTAACTCTCCCATTCCCACAAACGATGAAGCAGCTTACGTGGAAAACTTGGTGCGATCGCACATTATCGAAAATTGGGAATCCCAAGACCAACCAGAACATTTGCGGACAATACGCGATCGGATTTTGAACGATAAACAGCGTGCTGTTGAACTCCTCCAACTTTACCGCCAAATTTTACACCAAGGACAGATTATCGCCCTTGATAATTCCGCAGAAACAGAATTAGTCATGTCCGGTTTAGCAGTCAAGCGAGACGATTATCTCCAAATCAATAACCGTATTTATAAATTAGTATTTGACGAGCGTTGGGTAGAAAAACAAATCAATCGTCTTTAATAATGCGATCGCAACTTCTTTCCGCTACCGATGCACCCGGATACGATGCAGTTTTGTCTTGCCTAAAAATCCCTTCTTATCTGCGTTCATCTGCGTTTATCTGCTCACATCTGCGGTAAAAATTTAACCCCTCATTCCCACAGATAATCTTTCGTATCAATCTTACCCTACCCATGCAACCGGAGACGATATCACCGGGTTAATCGAAGCCTATTTCGTACTAGGGACGGTTTCAGAACCGCCCCTTCTTTTCTTTCCATTAATATTGAGAAGCACCCTGTTTATTCCCTTGCAGCTATAACGGTCTGTAACCAGTATCGTGACTGCTAAACTCGCGACTGGCACGAGCTGGATCGACCCCTTCATTGCGAACTCGACGACGCAAATCTCCTACATCTGAAGAAGCTTTCACAGCTTCATCACCGCTGATTTTACCCATCAACACCAATTCACAGAGAGCTTGGTTAAGCACCTGCATACCCTCATCAATGCCATTTTCAATTAAATGATAAGCTTCCTCCTCATTGCCCTTCATCAAAAAGTCCTGCATAGCAGGAGTATTGATTAAAATTTCATGAGCTGCCGTGCGACGTCCATCAGTTGTTTGTAGCAATATTTGAGCAACTACCGCTACCAAAGAATCGGCGATTTGAATCCGCATTGATGGCTGTTCGTCTGGATTGTAAATACCCAGCAACCTATTCACAGCATTGAGAGCGTTGCGAGTGTGCAGAGTACCGAAAACCAAATGACCGGTTTGTGCGGCTTTTAAAGCTATATCAACTGTAACGCGATCGCGCATTTCCCCGATCAGAATCGCATCCGGGTCTTCCCGCAAAGCCGCCCGCAGCGCATCGTGGAACTCATGCGTATGCAAACCGACTTCTCTTTGACTGACTAGACACTTGTGCGAAGCATGAACAAATTCGATCGGATCTTCGATCGTAATAATATGCTTTGCCAACGTTTCGTTCATATAACGAATCATTGCCGCCAAACTCGTTGATTTCCCCGAACCCGTTGGCCCCGTAACCAAAATCAGTCCTTGCGGGCGCTGCACAATTTCTTTCAAAATAGGTGGCAACCCCAAACTATCAATCGAAGGAACATCCAACGGAATCAACCGCAGCACCATCGCCCCGCCCAGCAGCGTTTCAAAACAATTCACCCGACAGCGCACAACACCGGGGTAGTAAAGGGCGGTATCCAATTCCTTCGTTTCCGCAAAGCGCTGTCGCTGCGCTGGAGTGACAGTTTCAGATAGATAGTGTTCAAAAAGTTCCGGCGTTACCTTGTCATGATTTCCCAGCGGTACCATCTGACCCCGAATTCGATATCTCGGCACTTCCCCAACTCGAATGTGAATGTCAGACACTTGCTGAGAATGAGCGTGCTTCACCATTCGTTCGATCGAAGGCAAAACATTAGCAGCATTTCGTGCCTGTGCTGGCTGCCCTTGACCCGGCGGTGGAACTGGCGGATTGCTTCCTTGAGCTTGAGTTGTTTGTTTTGTGGTATTTTGCTCTTGGCCCGCTGGAGGCCGATCGGAGCCTTCCAACCGAGTTTTTTGCCTTGTGGCATCCTGGATATTATCTGCCGCTGTCGGCTCGTGCGGTTCTTGAAATCGAGCTCTAGACGTTTTTACACCCTGTATTTGACTGGGTGGTATGGGCGGTTTATCCTTAGAATTCTCTAGAAGGTTTCCAGATGTTGTTGACATTTTTTTTCTCTTCTTTTCCTATGCTGAAACAAATAACCTCAAAGGGGGTTAGGGGTTAGGGGCTAGGGGCTAGGGATTAGGGGCTAGGGATTAGGGGCTAGGGGCTAGGG
>NZ_JACJUP010000035.1:0-15447 GCF_014748295.1 Planktothrix sp. FACHB-1355
CAAAGTCTGGCAGCAAACAGAAACTCTGCATCTTTGACAGGTAGCTTCAATGCCTCCTGAACAAAATTACGTACAGATTGAGATTGTTGCGCTTTTAAACCTAGATTTGCAGCCACAATTAATAACCTAGAAACTGCATCAGGTTTTCCCAAAATTTTCACACCATCTCGAACGAAGTCGTGAATAATTTGTGGATTATCTGAATTAGCTAAGTTATGGCTTGTTTCAACTGCCCATTGTCCTAATGCTTCGTTACTTTCCCAAGTAAGAAGGGGGGCATATTTGGGAAAAAGTTCTCGTTCTTTAAAGGAAGTTTCACACTGGTTAGCAATTTCTTTCAGTTCATTATCTTTACTAAACTGAGCATACCACTTCCAAAGTTCGCGAGCAGCTGCGAGTTCCTCAATATCGAAATTACCTAATTTCAGGAATTCTACCATCCACTGTAAATCCTCAATTATAACGTTACGAAATGCTTCGTAATAAGGAGTTGTAGGTGATGAATCTCGTGAGAATTCTAACAGAGCTTGATTTATTTCCTGATGAGCATAAGCTAGTAGTTGCCAGAGAATCACTGACTGAGTTGGATGAATTTTTTTCTCTCGTAGTATTTCTTTTATTGTTGTGCGAAGTGATTCTCTAATTTTCCACTTGGTTGTCTCTGGTGTAATCAACCATGTTTGAGTTTTGACAAAGCGACCATCAAAGCTCGTGTACTCTTGCTCAATATCTAACAGCGGCTTAACTAAGGTATCGAGAATTAACTTTTGATCCTCAGAAATTATTTGAGAACGAATATTTGTTAATAATTCGTTCGCTTTTTCAAATGCGGATTCCTCAAAATCACTACGAAACTCTGGACTACCTTTAATGACTCTAGGTAAAACAGTCTCGGCTCTCTTACCATCATTCGGTAACCCCTGCGGTCTACGAGTTGCAACATCACGTTCTGCAATTACTAACTTACAGAGCAGTGAGAGGAGCGCCATCTGTTCGTTGGGGGTTTGAGCGTAAGGAGCCGTATGATAAACAATCCAAGGTAGCGCCAAGATTACGTCATCATGAGTAATAATTCGTTGTCCAAAAATCGTTGAAACAGTTTCTGGTGCTGAGGTTGAATTTAACACAGCTGTTAGCAGGCTCAGAACTTCGGATACATGAGCAAAAGAAATTTCATCTAAAACACTAAGGTACGCTAATTTCCGACGTGCATTCATGGTAGGAACTCGGTCATACCAGTCGTGTAGGAGCCTTCCCAAAAGATTTATCGGATTATTTGATAACTGTTGAAGCAACTCAAATCGAGCAATACCCCTTAATAGCAACTTTTGAAGACTTGAAGCTTCAGCGGAATCTAACATTGCGTTAACTTCTTCAATAATTTCCAATGCCTCCGATGAAGCTTCCAAATTAGCTCCAGAGGGTCTGCTATAAGTTAACCACTGTCGCAGAATGTAATCGGCCAATACATCTGGTTTGATTTTAAGGAGACGATTACGAGAACCTCGCTCAAAAATCACTTTGCGGGCAATCAGGCTGTCGAAATATCGCTGTAGTTCTGTGGGATTTCTACATCCAACTTTTGCTTGAATAAAGTGAATTACTGTAGTATCTTCTCGATTTACAGTATCAAACAATGCTGTCCACTGGAGTAAATTCAAAGCTTTCTCAGAAGGAATACTCTGTTGCTGTGTAAGAATTCCTTCTAAATAGTCGGATGCCAAACTCTCCGCCTCTTGCGGCATTATCTCAAGATTACCTCTGCTCTCTAGCAATTTGACAGCGATCGCGATCCAGATAGGATAGTAGTCATAATGTTGAGCAATCCAGGTAGCAGCTTGTGTTTTCCAATCATTTGTCTGTGATTGTAGAGAGCCAAATTCTATGAGTTCCTGACAAAAAGCAATTGCTGCTTTTTCTTCTAAAGAAGTTAGCGGCAGATCTTCTACTATATCTTGCATCCGAGTCCCCTGAAGATATTTCAAAACAGGATCGTTAGGAGACTGAACAGCAATGGCGACTTTCCAAGTTCTAGCCCGACCGCCAGAAATTTGCTCCACTAGCGTCTTCAGAACAGTTGCATCTTCAGGTTCATCAATCAAAAGCAAAGTAGGACGTTCGACAATTAACCCTATGAACCATGAACTGGTTGCTGTCATAGTTGCAATATTTGCCCAAAGTATCTGCCATCCCTCTGGTAAGGCTTGAGTTTCCGCACCTTCTAGAAGGAATCGGGTTTTACCAATGCCCCCTGCCCCATGAATCACAAGGATTTTCTTCTTGGCATCATTTATAAAATTTTTGTATTGTTCTAATTCCGTTTCTCTCCCCTGAAAATGAGTATCTAGGGCATGATAATGCTCGAATTCTTGCGATTGTTGTACCTGTTCGCGTGCTTCTGCAATTCCCAAGAAAACTCGCGTCTCTCCACCAAAATAAGCTTGTTTTAAATCAGGATATTTGAGCAAAAGTGTCTCGATTACGGATTTCTCCCAATAAGATGCTTTTAACTCTAATTCATCAAATAGCGGCTTAACCTCTTTATTCCATTTCAGTTCGTCACTTGGATTAAACGCAACATTACTGATTAAGATCCATTCTTGTACTACCTGCCAAATTTCTTGTGATTTACCAGGCGTTACTAAATATTTAGTAATGTTCTTAGCTTCTTCTTTGGCATCCGCGATAGCTGAAGAGGCAGCCTCATTTCGATGAAACTTCATTTGGTAAATAATGCGCCCATCTCCTGAACGCGCATCCTGGGCATAATCTTTTCCTGGGCGAACGTAAAGACGAGCTTTGTGGTCTTCAAGACGGATGAGGGAACAAATCAAATCTTGAAAGGTATAACCGTTTCTGATCAGTCCCCAGTTAATATCAGACATAGAATTTTGCTCAATCGTGATAACTATTATAATTCAACTAAGTGGGCGATCGTAATTAAAGTAAAAATGACTAACCTGCTATATAAACCTAAAGCCCTTGCAGCAGAAGCTTTTAAGCTGGTTGGGCATCTTTTAAGGTTTTTATCTTATTTATTTGCATCTATTTATTCTGGCGTACTTAATTTATTTCTCATAAAGGGGTAAAAAATCATGGATCTCCCGTACTTCTAATGATAACGCAAGCTTATAATCTAGCTGCATCAAGGTTTTCAGTCTTCATTATCCAGTCAATCTGTATCACCCACTACTTTTTACACTAGATATCCGTGAGAACCAAAATCATTAGCTTGACCCCCAAAGAAAGAAGAACTGTGCAATTTTTTGGATTGAACAGTATTGAGTGTTGGGCAGAACCTAGAGAAATAGAGAAAATAAAGAAGCTGTATGAAGTAAGCAGGTAAATCACTCATAGGCTATCTAAAGCTGTCGCTTTCCATATATGTAATAAGGAGTAATAGGAAATATTTTTAGATTGAAGCTTCTACCATAAGACTGCTTTTATTAACCACTGGAAAAATAAGTTTTTTTGTTGCTCACGCACTTAGAGGATTGATGATTTCGATGAGACATTGTAATGGTTTACCTGTTACATTTCAATAAACGCATCAATCCAGAAAGACCAACCCAGCATTATTTAGGTTACACGAAAGATTTGGACGAAAGAATTAGGGATCACAGGCTGGGTAGGGGCGCAAGGCTCTGTCAAGTTGCCAAAGAAAGGGGAATTACCTTTAGGTTAGCAGAGGTTTGGATAGGCGATCGCTCTCTAGAACGCCAGCTAAAACGACAAAAAAATAGCCGTCGATTTTGTCCGATTTGCAATCGATTACCAATTTAAAAATGTGGCTAACGCCATCAGAAAAATGAATTAAAAAGGAGTAAAACTGATGGCGTTAACCCAAGCCGAATTAGATGCCTTTACCGGAACTGAAAATATCTATCAACATTCGTTCGGCAAAATTAACTATACCGATGGCGTCAAATATCTAGCAACTGAAGGACAAGCTTTTTGGTTAATCGATGCCATTGCTTCCCATCAAACGCGACAACTGCTTTCGCAACAAGATTTGCAAGAATTTCAACTGTGGCAGTTAACAGTATCAGAAGATAAATCAGCAGTTTTAACTTGCCAATCTGATAGTGACATAGAACCAGTCGTCAGACAAGAAATTCCCTACACTGATTTTCCACTCAATTCTACCAAACTCTACTTAGTAGATAAAGTGCTGATGTTGCCTTCCGAGTATTAATTCCCTACCTTTAACACACACCAATGTACGTACCTTTCCATCAGAAATATCGCCCCCAGACCTTTGCCGAACTGGTAGGTCAAGATGCGATCGCTACCACGTTGACTAATGCCATTACCAGTCAGCAAATCGCACCTGCATATCTGTTTGCTGGTTCTAGAGGCACTGGTAAGACTTCTAGTGCTAGAATTTTAGCTAAATCCCTCAACTGCCTTTCTAGCAATAAACCAACCGCAACACCGTGCGGAAAATGTGAAGTTTGTCGTGCAATTACTTCCGGTAATTCCTTGGATGTAATTGAAATCGACGCCGCCAGTCATACGGGAGTTGAAAACATCCGAGAAATTATCGATCGCGCTCAATTCGCACCCGTCCAATGTCGTTATAAAGTATATGCGATCGATGAAGTTCACGGACTATCCAGTGCAGCAATGAATGCGTTGCTGAAAACGCTGGAAGAACCTCCCAAACAAGTTGTATTTGTACTAGCGACCACTGACCCCCAACGAGTATTATCTACCATTATTTCCCGCTGCCAAAGATTCGATTTTCGCCGAATCGCACTTGATGAAATGGTAAAGCATTTACGTCAAATTGCCACGCTGGAAAACATCAATATCACCGATGCTGCATTAACTCTAGTTTCCCAAATCGCACGAGGGGGATTGCGGGATGCAGAAAGCTTGCTCGACCAGTTAAGCCTGTTATCAGGTGAAATCACCGTAGAACAAGTTTGGGACTTAGTTGGCGCAGTACCAGAACGCGATTTAATGGAAATGCTGGATGCGGTTGCTGGTAATCATCCAGAAACCTTAATTGACCGCACCCGTCAGTTAATGGAAAGAGGACGAGAGCCTCTAACTATTCTACAAGATTTGACCGGTTTTTATCGCGATTTATTGATTGCTAAAACTGCACCCAGTCGTTCCGATTTAGTTGCTTGTACTTCTACAACTTGGCAGCAATTATGCGAAGTTGCATCTCGGTGGGACGTTGACAAGATTTTAGCAGGACAAGATTATCTGCGTGCTTCTGAAGCGCAAGTTAAAAACACCAATGTTCCTCATCTTTGGTTAGAAGTAACTATGATAGTATTGTTATCAGTAGGGAACAAGCTTACTGTTAACAATACTACTGCTGTTAAGGTATCTTCGCCAACGCGATCGGCATCATCTGATGTTTGGGAGAAAACACTTAAACAGTTACCATTGAGTACCAAAACTCTGTTACAGCAGCATGGAAAATTGGTAGCCTTGGAAAGTGGAACTGCTACTGTAAAAGTGAGTTCGGAAGCACTCAAGAATAAAGTACCAATCGAACATTTGGAAATGGCATTGTCGAAAACAGTTGGTACTAAAACTACGCTGCAATTAATCTGTTGATTAAAAAGGGAGTGGGGAGTAGAAAATAGGGAAGTTATATTTACACTTCCCTGTTGTGTTTCTTCTAGAATTTTTAGGTTATTGAATTAGGAGAATAGAATTTATGTACAAGCATCGGGAATTTTGTCAGACAATAGACAAAGAAATTATAGTAGAAGAACCTGCCCTTGATATTTTCTACACCGATAACACACCAAAAATTGAATGGAAGCCGGAAGTTTCTCTTAAACCTTACGACCAATTAACCAAGGTAGTATTAGACATCGAAACAACGGGATTGGACAAAGAACGCGATCGCATTATTGCCATCGGCTGTATGACAGAATCTGGAAATACACAAATCTTCATGCAGTTAGATGAAGCTTTGTTATTGCAAGAGTTTCTGGATTACTTACAATCGGTTAATCCAGAAGTGCTGCTAACATACAATGGCATGGCATTTGATTTACCATTTATTATCACCAGACTCAATGCCTTAAAAATCAAACATCCTTTCAAACAAGCAAGAAATTCCCGACGAATACCCAGCGCTCAAATTTTCGGTACGCCTATCGAAGTTAATGAAATCCTTTACAAAAATACCAATCACGTAGATGCGTATATCTGCGTTTTGCGTTGGGATTTCATCGCTAAATCTCTCACTCTATCCTACTCGCTCAAAAATGTCGTATTAGAATTGGGATTGAGGAAAGAACGCAGGTTAACTTTATCTCATCAGCAAATTCAAGAATGTTGGCATTTAGGAGAAGGAAGTTCGGGGTGGGAGACTATTCGAGAATACCTGCAATTTGATTTAGAAGATACTAAATTAATTGCAGATAAGCTAGTTCCCAGTTATTGGTACGAAGCATTGATAGTACCGGGAATGAATCTGCAACAGCTTGCATTGGCGGGTAATGCTACTAAATGGCAGAGGGTATTAGAAAATCAATATCCTCATACTAAACCAAAAGCCGATCCGAAGATGAAATTTGCAGGCGGATTGGTAATTTCAGTACCGGGACTGCACCGCAATGTAGCAAAAATTGATGTATCTAGCCTATATCCTTCTATTATGCTCAAATATGGCATTTGTTCTCGTAAGGATGAGAAACGCATTGCACTGGGTATTCTCAAATACCTGACAGAAGAAAGACTGAAAATGAAAGCAAAGGGTAAACTTGGCGATGTTGCAGCCAAACAAGCTGAAGGTGCTTTAAAAGTGCTGATTAATTCCCTATTTGGCTTTTACGGTACTGGTGGTGTTGGCTTTAACGATATGGAAGCGGCGGCGCTGGTGACTGCTTACGGGAGGCGCATTCTCCAGCACATGATATCTGTTATAGAATCAGTTGATGGAATTCAAATTGAATCCGATACCGATGGAGTATTCTTCAGCCACCCACAACCAGAATTAGTCTTTCAAACTTTATCTAATTCCATGCCTTCCGGGATTAGTATAGAACTGGAAACAACCGCAAAAGCGATGTTCGTGCCAGCCAAAGGTGCTAAAAATTATATATTGTGGCACTATGATGGTAGCACGACTTTAAAAGGGATTTGGAAAAAACGCGATCGCTCTCGCCTGGAAAAGGAATTTCCCGTTAACTATCTCACCTATTTTATCACATCGGAACAACAAGCTGAAGATTATTACAACGAGGTGAAGCGCCAGATTTTATCCGGTCAATTGCCGAAAGAGGAAATCCAAATTACCCGCAAGATTAAAGCGAATGAAAGAGCTTTGTTAACTTTGGGTAAAAGGGGTGAGATTGTAACATTTTATCATGGAATGAATGGGGTAACAGCAACGGGGGAATATGCGGTGAGTTATTACCTGAACTTGATTGCAAAAAAAAGGGATGAAATCAGAACAGTTCTTAAGGTTGATAATTCTGCAACCTATAAGCAACTCTCCTTGTTCTGAAATTTAATGATTGCATTTGGATATATCCATCACTTTAATGATGGATATTATTTTTAGTATTTTTCCCAGAAAGTACGCTCACGCTTAAAGTAAGTGATAATTAGCTGAAATTAATCGCTTATGAAATGCAGCAATATCTAGAAGTAGAAGCATTACTAACTGCTCCCCATTCTAACTATTTCTACCCAATTCCCAACTGGGTAGCTGAAATTATGGTAAAAAAGGCAAATATCCAGCCAAACATGAGCGTATTAGAACCCAGTGCAGGTACGGGTATACTTTGCGAGTACATCCGCAAATTCAGTTCTAACTTGCATTGCGTAGAACAATTTTACCTCAATCAGCTAATTCTTACGCTCAAAGGATATTTAGTTGTTTGGGATGACTTCTTAACCTATTATCCCAGAAAACTATATTCAAGGATTATTGCCAACCCTCCATTCCCAGCACAAGAACTGCACATCACCCATGCTTATTATCACTGCTTGGCTCCAAATGGTCGCTTAGTATTCTTAATGAGCAATGCTGCATTTGAATCGAAACAGGGATATTACCAAAAGTTTAGGAAATGGTTTGAATTAGTAGGTGGAATCAGTATTCAGATGCCAGAAGAATTATATGTGACAGCATCAAAACCAAGCGATGTCAAGTGTTATCTGGCAATTATCGACAAATTACCACCTCATCCCTTTCACGAAATTTATCGCATCACAGAAGCACGTCCACATAGAGGATATTTACATGACAGTAATTATTTTACACGGAGAAGACGAGTTTGCTATCTCATTGGAAATTAACCAACTGCGGTCTGAAATTTGTCATCCAGATTGGTTAAACTTCAACTACACTAAAATACCTGCCAGTCCAGAAGCTTTAATGGCAGGAATTACCAGTGCGATGACTCCCCCCTGGGGTGAAGGAGGTCGCTTGGTTTGGTTACAGGATAACCGAGGTGAATGTACGGAAAATCAACTACAATCTTGGGAAAACTGCCTGAAAAATTTACCTGCTAGTAATACTCTATTGCTGACCAGTAAAACCAAGCCAGATGGCAGGCTTAAATCAACCAAATTATTGCAGAAATATGCCCAATTTAAAGAATATCCTATTATTCCCATCTGGGCAACCGAACAGCTAGCACAAAAGGTACAGGAAATAGCAGTTTTACTCAGCATTAATCTCAGTCCACAGGCAGTTACAGCTTTGGTAGAAGCAGTAGGAAACGATACGCGATTATTGTACTCGGAACTGCAAAAGTTGAAATTGTATGTAGGTACGAGAACTGTTGAAATAGAAGATGTACGAACTTTGGTTTCTTCTAATACCAGCAGCAGTCTCAAATTGGCTAGCTTTATCCTCCAAAGAAACCTACCAGCCGCACTTAGTTGCATAAATGACCTATTCAATAGTAATGAACCTCCTCTGAGAATTGTTGCTACTCTCGTTACTCAATTTCGCACTTGGCTGTGGGTAAAGTTGATGAGTCAGCAAGGTGCATCTAACCAATTGATTGCGAAAGAAGCAGAGATAGGAAATCCCAATCGCATTTATTATCTCAAACAGGAAACTCAAAACTGTAGATTAGACCTATTGCAAAATGCTCTCTGCCTGCTTTTGGAATTGGAAATCATGCTCAAAAGCGGTCAAGATGCTCGAAATTCGCTCATCATTCAAATCCAGAAATTATGCAATGTTTAGGAGTATCGAATGAGTCACATCAGTTACTTTCTGCCACCCTATCCAACCTCTCCCAAAGCCAAATTACTATCAGCAATCGAATATTTAGAATCGGAAGAATGTGGCGGAGAGATTCTGTTGTTATTAGCTGCCATTGCTGAGAGTACAGTTTGGAGTCAGGAATGCTATGAAAGATTTATCGATGTTGGCATGAAAGCAGCATTGGAATTGTACGATATCTCTACCATGAATACCCCTTACGAACAAACTGAAAAAGACCCAAGCAATCCCAGAAATTGGCAAGCATATAAACTATGGAATCAACAATCAACCTAAACCATTTTAGCTCAATAATCGGTCAAGCAACAGCCGTCAACCTACTGCAAGCAATTATTACTACAAATCGGATTCCCAATGCACTTTTATTCGCCGGGGAAGAAGGAATAGGTAAGCGTCTTGCTGCTAACTGTTTCATTCAATCATTGTTTTCGGATAGACAGGATAACTTACCAATTGAAATAAACAATCACCCAGATATTTTATGGGTGATGCCAACCTACCAGCATCAAGATAAATTGCTGACATCATCAGAAGCTATCGCACAGGGTATCAAGCGAAAAGTACCACCCGTGATTCGGATATTCCAGGTGAGGGAAGTGGTTAAATTTGCAACTAGCAAGCCTCTAAATGCACCAAAAAAGGTAGTGGTGATAGAAGATGCGGATGCTTTGAATCATCAAGCAGCATCAGCATTGCTGAAAACGCTGGAAGAACCTGCTAATACTCTGTTCATCCTGATGACGAGTAGCGTTCAAACACTGTTACCTACGATTATTTCTAGGTGTCAGGTAATTCCTTTCCACAGGCTATCCAATGATGATTTAGCAACAGTATTAACCAAAAATGGGTATGGCAATATTTTGGCTAATCCTACTCTGATTACGATAGCACGGGGTAGTCCGGGGTTAGCGATCGCATTCCATCAAATGCTACAATCAATTCCTCTAGAACTCCTCAATCAGTGTAATACTTTACCCAACAGCCTCATGGCAGCTTTGTCATTGGCGAGAGAAATTGACCGTTCTCTAGAATACTCCCAGCAATTATGGTTGATAGATTACCTAATGCTGCTGTGGTGGGATTCGTTACATCGTACTGATTTAATGGCCAAGTTAGAAAGTGCTAAACAGGCAATTCTAAAATTAGCACTTCCCAGGCTCGTTTGGGAAGTTACACTGACTAATTGTATTCAATTATAACCTAATCATTGCAAATCCGAATGGCTCACGCCGGGAAGATTTGCGATGATTATTTTTGATTAGTTATGCCTCGTAAAAATCAGTCTACCGTTTTGCAAAAACCCGTTGTTGAAGAAGTTACAACACCTACAGAGATAGAACCTTCAACGATAATCACAGAAGACTCAGTTGAAGTAACTACACTTCCCGAATCGGATACTCAACTACCGCAATACGATGATATCAAACTCAAATTTGAAATTGAAGTAGACACCTTCAATTCTAAACTTTCAACTGCACTATTAGCAGTTCCCATAAAACCCATCCATCCTAGTTTGAGTAACGTACTGTTAACAGCACTTGATGGACAAATAACGCTGACTGGATTTGATTTTAACCTGGGAGTTACCATCTGCTGCGATGCTCAAGTAGAAATTCCAGGTACGATTGCTTTACCAGCCAAGCTGTTACAAAGTATTGTATCGCGAATGCCAACCGGAAAAGTCACCCTAGAAGCGCGTGCAATCAGTAGGGGGTTTGTCGTTACTCTCAGTTGTGCTAGTAGCGGACAATATCAAATTCGGGGAACGGTGAAAGAGGATTTTCCGAATTTACCGGAACTAGATACGAACCGTCAAAGCTTTCGAGTTAAACCGCTATTATTAGCAGCCGGACTGCGAACGGTTTTATTTGCTGCTGCTAGTGATGAAACGAAACCAATACTCAGTGGAGTATATTTACAATTTGATGCAGATGGGATTGAATTAGCAGCTACAGATGGTTACAGGTTGGCAATTGCTTCTATTCCCAATCCTTACGCCGATGATGAAAATATTCCATTAGTAGCGGTTACTATTCCTGCTGCCAGAGTACAACAAATTGAGAAAATATTATCAGCTAATTCTGCGGAAACAATAACCGTAGAATTCGATAGTAACAAAGGCAGCTTGAGTATTGGTACTACCCAGCTAACTATTCGTTTGCTAGAAGGCGAGTATCCTTCTTATCGCCAACTGATTCCTAGCGGGTTTAGCACCACTGTTCGCATTTTCCGACGCCAGTTTATCGATGTTTTGGAACGGTTGGTAGTGTTAACAGATAACAATCATGTAATTGTGGCAAACGTTAATCAATCCGAACAATCACTGCTTCTCACGGTAGAAACGGCTGATTTGGGTAGAGGCGTGGAAACAATGTCAGCCAAAATTGAAGGAGAAAGCATCGAAATTGGTCTGAATATCAAGTATGTGCTAGAAGCTTTGAAGAAACTCGATACTGCTTGGGTGGAGTTGCAAATGAACTCACCCACAAGTCCGGTGGTTATTTCCCCTGTTGAAAGTTTGATTCCGACTACTCAGTTGTTTATGCCAATTCTAATTAAGAGTTAGTTGGTTTTTGGAAAGTGGAGTAATTTGAGCGAGTGGGTTTGTTTATCGCTGACTCACTCGCGCTTCGTATTGACAAACTCGGTAGTCGAATATGACTGTCAATAATTCTATAACTCGAAGATTGGTTGAAGGTCTTTACCTTATTCCTAAATGTTGGCAAATCGTCCCCACCAATGGAAATAAACAACCTTTGGGATACCAATGGCAGCTAAACCCATTTAGCAAGCAAGAATTGATTAGGCAGCTTCAATCGACTGGCAGTGTAATAGTGAAAAATCGAACTGGTGTAATGGTGAGTATTCATCCACAAGGAATTGGTATTTTGACAGGAAAAAAGTTAGTAGCTGTAGATGTGGATGGCAGTTCTGCGATGAACTTGTTGCGAAAATTATCTGGTAACAATATTCCCCCTACAGTAGCATTTACCAGTGGTAAACCCAGTCGCTGTCAGTATTTATTTTCTATCCCAGCAAAAGTTAGTGCCACATCCAGGCGGATTAAAGCTTCTCTCTCAGGTGAAGCGTTGGAAATCAGAGCATCTGGTATGATGTCGGTACTGCCGCCTTCGGTGCATCCGCAAACTGGACGTTATTGTTGGGTGCGAAATGGCAGTCCGGCTGAATGTGCGATAGCGCCTGCACCTGATTGGTTGATTGAATTGATGCAAAAAAGGCTGATATCGGATAGGATACCAAAAAATCAGGATAGGAAGGAGCGATCGCATCACCTCACAAGCGATAGAATTGCACAAAAGCTAGCTCAAATTGCCCCTTGGCGTGCTGATGACTATCACGAGTGGATTCGCATAGGCATGGCCCTTTATTCATTTTCGCCTGTACTTCTTTGGTTGTGGGATGAGTGGAGTAAGCAGTCTCCCAAGTACCAGCCTGGTGTATGTTCTAGCAAATGGGCAACTTTTTCTCCCAATCGGATTTCTTTAGGGTCAATCTATTATTTAGCGGCATTGGATTCCTATAATCCTTGTTCTGCCTAACATCCGGCTTCTTTAACTCAGGCTGAATACTGGATAGTCAAAAAGTATCCAATTATCGAAATCGCTCTGTAAGCTTCCCTGGAAGCACACGGCAATAGTCGATAGTCGGATATTTATTGACTATTAATTTTTCTCTGTCTTCTCCCATTGAGCAACCCCAGGTGGCTCTTTACTGTTCTAATCTCCCTAACTCAATAGTTAAATAAATATTGACTATTTAAATAATAGCTACGAACAAAGCGATTCTCTGTCTAATAGGAGTCGAGGCTGATAGTCGATAGTCTAATATTTATTGACTATTCATCTTTTCGGTGGTTTCTGGGGTTGAGCGATCGCTATTTAACATCAACTTTTTTCGATAATTCAATAAATATTGACTATTTTCGGTTTCAGTAAGTATGACCGGGATTAAATAGTCAATAGTCTGATAAATATTCATTATCCAAATGCGGTTGTTTGGGACGATCGGCCTATCCCTTGCACGTTATACCCTTACTCCCTGTTTACTGCGCTCAGGTTTTGATAGTTCAATAAATATTGACTATCTGAATCTCACCTACAACCGTTTTATGAATCGGAGTGAGAAAACAGCTATGTGGAAACCAATAGTGAAATAGCTATCCACTATCGAATTTAAAACTCCCCTAGAACCAATTTTGATATTCGATAGCAAAATAATTATTGACTATTTAAGTGAAATCAGTTAAATTGAATAGTAAAATAATTATCGACTATTTACTATTATGGCTATGGCTAAGCGAATTTTCGTGTCCCAAGAGATGGTAGATACGGCCTGTGAAGCAATTGTCAGGGAAGGAAACATCGATCCCAAGACAGGCGGGATACAATTGGAACCATTGCGGCAGAAGATGATTCAAATGCACGGAGTTGGCGGTGGCAATCAAACATTGCTGCCAATGTTGCACAATTGGATCGAACGCAATAAGCAAATTCTCAAGAAAAGTGGGAGTGACCCTTTGGTTAAAGCATTAGACGAAATCCGCCAAAGCAGAGATTTAGCGCAAACTGATGTCCCTTCTGAATTTGAAACTCTAGCAAGCCAAATGGTGAAAGCCATGTGGCAACAGGCGCTTTCTGTTTCCGACACCAAAGTTCAAATGGGACGCATTGAAACGTTGGAGGAAGAAAACGATCGTTTGCGCCTACAATTGATGGATTATCAAGAGGTAAAAGCTAAACTGGCAGGGATGGAGTTAGCTTACAAGCACGTTTTAGAGCAAATGCAGTTGGTAGTGAGAAATAACGAGAGATTGGTGAAGCTGGGAGACTCGAAGGAGGTTAACGATTTTTTAGAGGAAATCAATCGCCTGCAAAAGCAGGTAGAGAAATTAAGCGAAACTAATCAGTTACTCCAAGATAAGGTAGCAGATGCAGATGCTCAAGCAGAACAAGCTAGCGAACTTCGCACTACTTTAAATACAGTAAGTCAAGAGCGAGATAAACTAAATATTCAAGTTACCCAACTAGCAGAACGAAATCGAGAATTACTGATAAAATCCCAACGTTTAGAAGCAACTTTAGCTAGTAAAGTAAATGAAATTGATGAACTGAAAGCTCAACTCGTAGCACAACCTATTTTACCTTCTGCTCCCGTGTTTGGGACGGAAGATACCAGTTCGGTTCAAACTATTCAAGCTTTAACCGAACGCAATCAATTTTTAGAAAAGCAACTTAAGGAATTGTACGAAAAATTCGGTCAGGTTCAAGAAGAACTGGTACAAATTAGAGAACGTAATGATTCTCAAGCTGCACCTCAAGATAAGATTGAAACCAATCGCGCTAGTGAACCGGAAAGTCCAGAATTAAATGCACAAGTTGGTGAAGAAGCTGTTAGTAAACCAGTTCAAGAAGGAGCAAACAAATCCAGAGCAACTCGCAAGAAGAACCTTAATAAATAAGGGATTGAGATAAAGTTATTAATGTTTGCTGATTTTCTACCGCCCTGTGTTGTTGATGTTCGAGATTCTCAAGCGATCGCACTTCTTGTAAACCTCCAGCGGCGGGTGATTCAAGTTACGTTCGAGCAAGGTACAAGTGCAATCGCAACTGCCCATATTCGCTACTCTCTCACTCAGTCCACTTCTTTCTCCAAAACTTCGCCAATTTTATTGCTCCCCGGATTTGATAGTTCGCTGCTAGAATTCCGGCGTTTGCTTCCTTTATTGGCAAATCAGCATGAAACTTGGGCATTAGATCTATTTGGCTTCGGATTTACTGAATATGTTCCCACTATTGCAGTCAATCCTTACAACATCCGTCAGCATCTACTGAGCATTTTAGAAAACTGGATCGATCGACCTGTGATTCTAGTTGGCGCTTCTTTAGGAGGTGCAGTTGCGATCGATTTCGCTTTGCACCATCCCAATTGGGTGAAATCGCTGGTTTTGATTGATAGCGTTGGTTATTCCGGCAGTTTTCCCGCTGGTCAGTTTTTACCATATCCACTGATTGAATTAGGGACTTCTTGGCTGTATTTCCGCAAAAAAGCTGCCCTTACTGCGGCTTTAGCTTTGCCAATCATCGAGCCAAGGTTAATTGATGCACTTCGTTGTTCTTTGTTACATCAGGAAATGCCGGGATGGAAGGTTGCGATCGCTTCTTTTACTCAAAGTGGAGGGTATGCTAATTTGAGCGATCGCATCGATC
>NZ_JACJUP010000350.1:0-5726 GCF_014748295.1 Planktothrix sp. FACHB-1355
CGATCTAAGCCGATTACGTGTTCCAACATCCCGAAATTGCCTCAGACTTTTTCGGACTGTTGCGAGCGTGGCACGAAGATGCGAAAAACCGCGATATTTGGAAAAAGCTGCGTTTGGTAGTCGTACACTCGACAGAAGTTTACATTCCCCTGAGTATCAACCAATCGCCGTTTAATGTGGGTTTGCCGATCGAGTTGCCAGAGTTTACGCCGCAGCAGGTATACGATTTGACAAGATGGCACGATCTGGATTGGGATACTAATCAAGTGGAGAAATTGATGGCAATGGTAGGCGGACATCCCTATCTCGTGCGATTGGCTCTCTATCATATTCGCCGACAGGATATGACGCTGAAGGAGTTGCTGCAAATATCTCCGACAGAAGCTGGAATGTACGGAGATCATTTGCGACGCCACTTGTGGAATTTGCAACAGCATCCAGATCTGGCAACAGCGATGGCACAGGTGGTTGCAGGGAATACGCCGGTGCGGTTAGAGTCGCTACAAGCGTTTAAGTTACACAGTATGGGTTTAGTACATTTGCAAGGTAATGAGGTGACGCCTCGGTGCGATTTGTATAGGTTTTATTTTCGCGATCGCTTAGAAATCGGCTAAAGTTTTGCCTTTGTTAAGGGCGACTGTTGGGGTCGCCGGTATTTGAGTTTTTTGTGGAAGCTATTGTTTATTTTTGAACATTTTTGAATGCTTTATATAGCTTCCATCGACTCTAAGATAAAGTAAGCTGCTTGTGAGATGGGGAAAATGCGATCGCTTGACAAACTTGATATCAAACTTATCTATGACAACCCTAGAAACCTCTGCCTTCAACTATCAAGTCGGAGGAAGTCTACCTGCTGATGCTTCTACTTACGTGCAGAGGCAGGCAGATACAGATTTCTACGAGGGATTGAAGGCGGGCGAATTTTGTTATGTTCTCAACTCTCGGCAAATGGGCAAGTCTAGCTTGCGGGTACAAACTATGCGCCGATTGCAACAGGAGGGTGTCGCCTGTGCGGCGATCGACTTGACGAAGATCGGTTCCCAAAATCTGACGCCGGATCAGTGGTATGCTGGTGTGGTTCGCAGTTTGACGATCGGTTTCAATATTGCGGACAAGATTAATTTGCGTACTTGGTGGCGCGATCGCGATTTACTTTCCCCCGTGCAACGATTCAGCGAATTTATCGAGCAGGCGTTGCTAATAGAAATTAGCCAAAATATTGTCATTTTTATAGATGAAATCGATTGCGTTCTGAGCTTAAATTTTAGAGTAGATGATTTTTTTGCAGCGATTCGGGCTTGTTATAACAATCGCGCTGACTACCCGGAATACAAGCGCCTTACTTTCGCTTTAATTGGTGTAGCGACTCCTTCAGAATTAATTCAAGACAAAAATCGCACTCCTTTTAACATCGGTCGAGCAATTCAACTTAGTGGTTTTCATCTGCATGAAAGCCTTCCCTTAGCGCCAGGATTGGCGGAAAAAACGAACAATCCCCAAGTGGTGTTAAAAGAGATATTGGATTGGACGGGGGGTAAACCTTTTCTCACCCAAAAACTTTGCAAACTTGTACTTCAGGAAATTTCTTTTATTCCTCCCGGTGCGGAAAGGTTATGCCTGGAAAAGCTGGTGCGATCGCGAGTTATTGAAAATTGGGAAGCACAGGACGAACCGGAGCATTTACGGACAATCAGCGATCGCCTGGTGCGAGGGAGTTCCGATCCGAGTCGGCTACTGACACTATATCAACAAATCTTACTGAATGAAGAAATCCCGGCTGACGATACTCCCGCACAAATGGAATTGCGCCTCAGCGGATTGGTAGTCAAGCAACCAGGAAAAAAATATTCTCAGTCTGTACTGAGAGTTTATAGTCGCATTTACGCAGAAATTTTTAATTTAAGCTGGGTTGAAACACAACTAGGTAATTTGCGTCCTTATAAACTGGCGTTGACATCTTGGTTAGCCTCAAATTGTCAGGATGAAACGCTTTTATTAACTGGAGAAGAATTACACAAAGGTTTAACTTGGGCGGCAGATAAAAAATTAAACGAACTGGATAATCAGTTTTTGAGTGCCAGTAAGGAAAAGGCTTCGGGAGTAAAAGAAAGTATACAAAACCTGGCCAAAATTACCAATGTTTTAGAAGCGCAAACTCTCCCTCTCTTAAAGCGAGACGAGAAGAAGAGAGAGTCAGAAGATACAACGAATATCCAATCCCAAATCACCCATCAGCAATCGCTTATCAGCCATCAACAATGGGTCAATAAAGATAACCGAGAACCGAAAACCGATCGCCCATCGCTAACTGCGAAATCTATTGCTTCTGCTCCACTTCCCCTGATTCTAACTAACCCGACGTCCCCTAAAATACCATCGCCCAAACTTTCTTACGAGCGCAGGACAGTCGGAGACGAACAAATTATATACGATCACTTACTTTATTGCGTCCAAAAGGAATCGCCAAGTGAATTGATCGAGCGGTTCCACAAATTATTTATCGATGGTGTAGGGTACCCCGACCCGGAGATTGAAGCTGCTTTATACAGAATTATCGCTATTTTATCCAACGAAATAGAGTTTAAAAATCTGCTTTGTCGTTGTTGTTATATTTTGATCAACCGCTGGCAAATGCAACCTCAGAAGCACGCTGCGATCGCCGAGATAGTGGCTTTATTTAAAAATGCTTTGCCCCGCTTTCAAGGAGTAGCTTCTCGTTCTCGCATAGTCATGCGTTTGCGACAGCTAGTAAGTCAGTTCCGAGAAAGTAACGAGTATTTGGCTATGCAACGTTTGGTAAAAGTTGTCGAACCAATACGCGAGGCAGAGCGCAAAGAAGACAATCCATCTTTGGGTAGATTAATTCATCGATATCCTTACTTATTTTCACATAATTTACTTGTGCAAAATAGCTCGATCGAGCATCAGCAAACAATTCGGGAAATTCAAACTCAAAAACAGCGACAATTTGAAGTTAATTTATCTCAATACGTACCTTATTTAATGAGACGAACGGAAATAGCTTCTCATCCTGTTAAAGATGTGCAAATTATACAACCAGTGCCAAACCCAACCTTGTTGAGCGATCGCGAACTATTCTTAGCCCTAAAAAAGTTTGGTGGCAAAGTGGAAGGCTCTTACAGTTATCGCGATTTAGCTGGAATCTTCCTGAATCATCATAAACAAACGAAATCTTACCAAGCTTTCAAAGCAGATTTATACGAATACTTAATTGCTTCTATACAGGCAGAATATGGAAATCGTCAATTCAATCAGCGGTTGTATAAGTGGCTAAAAAACACCTTTTCAGAAAATGATTCTCAGAAATTGAACGAGTTTTTACTTGTTCGCACTTGCAGCCAATTATTCAACTTTCTAGTTGTGGAAAGTCCGCAGCAACCCAATCATTATGTTTTTATAGATTTAATTTCTAACCTCGGTACGATCGAAACAACAAGCTTGTTGCTCAAAATTGTGCTGCTTTCCCGTAAAGTCAGGCCCGATTTAGAAAAGCGCTTTTCCATTTTATTCAATCATTACGAATCTCAGACTTTAAATGATATTATGTGGTTTGTAAAGTCATTGGAAAATTTAAATGTAGCTTTGGTTGTTAATTTTGGTACTGTAGATCTATCCTGGCATCAAGCATAATATTTGGTTGACATATATGGATTAAAAGTGCTAAGAATGGAGATTTGAATAATTATTTGCTAAACGCAGAACCAAACTTAATGTCTCAGTATCAAGTTGGCGGAAGTTTGCCTCCTGACTTTCCCACCTACGTGAGGCGAAAGGCAGATGAAGATTTATACAACGGTTTGAAGTCTGGGCAATTTTGTTACGTGCTGAATTGCCGACAAATGGGTAAGTCTAGCTTGCGAGTGCAAACTATGAAACGGCTGCAAGCAGATGGAATTGCTTGTGCTGCGATCGATCTCAACAAAATTGGCAGTCAGCATATTACGCCAGATCAATGGTATGCAAGCCTTATTCGTAACTTGGTCAGTAGTTTTAACCTCGGCGATAAATTTAATTTAAGAAATTGGTGGCCGGCTCGCGATCATCTTTCTTGCGTGCAACGTTTCAGCGAGTTTACCGAAGAGGTTTTGCTAACAGAAATATCAGCAAATATTGTCATTTTTGTGGATGAAATTGATAGTGTTTTGGGTTTAAACTTTACTATAGATGATTTTTTTGCGTTTATTAGAGCTTGCTATAACAAACGTGCCGACAAACCAGAATACAAACGCCTTTCTTTTGCTTTGTTGGGAGTAGCAACACCAAGCGATTTGATTGCCGATAAGAATCGGACGCCCTTTAATATTGGTCGAGCGATAGAATTAAAAGGCTTTCAGCTTCACGAAGCGCGATCGTTAGCGATAGGTTTATCAGGAAAAGTGAGCGATACTACCACTGTACTGAAAGAGATTTTAGCGTGGACGGGTGGACAACCGTTTCTCACACAAAAAGTTTGCCAACTGATTTTAACCGATACCTCATCTCCCAACTCTTTGTTGGCAAAGCATCCAGAGAGAGAAGCCGAGTCGATTGAAGATTTGGTGCGATCGCGAATCATCGAGAATTGGGAAAACCAAGATGAACCAGAACATTTGAGAACAATATCCGATCGCATTTTTAAGAATGGGCAGCGCACAGCGAGGCTGCTGGGGCTGTATCACCAAATTTTACAACAGGGAGAACTAATCGTCGATGACAGTTTCGAGCAAATGGAGTTGCGCTTGTCGGGTTTGGTAGTAGAGCAACAAGGAAATTTAAAAGTTTATAACCGTATTTATGAATGTGTTTTCAATCAAAATTGGGTCGAAAAAGAACTAGAAAATCTCAGACCTTATTCAGAAGGATTAACAGCTTGGTTAGCTTCAGATTGTCAAGATCGATCGCGCTTGTTGCACGGACAGGCTTTGCAAGATGCACTGGCGTGGGCAGCAGGTAAAAGTTTGAGCGATCGCGATTATCAATTCTTAGCTGCCAGTCAAGAATTAGACAAATTGCAAGTTCAAATTGCGCTGGATATACAGATAGAAGCTAATCGGATACTAGCGGAAGCAGAACAGAAAGCAAGGCGAACAATTCGCAAAGGTTTGGCGGGATTAGCTGTAATCTCAATTTTGTGGATCGCTGTAGTAATGTGGGCTAGCACAAACATAAAACAAACACAGGAAGACTTGAACCAAGCACAGGAAAACTTGAACCAAGCACAGAAAAGCTTAAATATAGAGCAGAAATCGGTTACCGCTCTGGGAAAATTCTTGATCGATCGTCAAGAAATAGAAGCCTTACTCTTAGGTATGGAGGCTGGACAAGGATTGAAAGAAATGGTGAAAGACCACCGAGGTATGAAAAACTATCCAGTCACCAGTCCTTTGTGGGTTTTACAAACGATTTTGGACAATATCCGCGAGCGAACTCAGTTCATCGGTCATCGCGGTCGAGTCTACAGCGTCAGTTTCAGCCCTAATGGTAAACTCTTAGCTACCGTAGGAGAAGACGGCACCGCTCGACTTTGGAATCTTTCTGGCAAACAACTGGCTAAATTAACAGGTCATCAGGGTAAAGTCAGAGGAGTGAGTTTCAGTCCGGACGGACAGCGCCTCATCAGCGCCGGAGAAGATGGCACCGTCCGACTTTGGAACCTTTCTGGCAAACAACTGGCTAAATTAACAGGTCATCAGGGTAAAGTCACGAGCATAAATTTGAGTCCGAAC
>NZ_JACJUP010000351.1:0-5737 GCF_014748295.1 Planktothrix sp. FACHB-1355
GCGTCTGCTCATTCCCGTATCATTGTGGTTTTGGGCGGATATCAATGAAGAAATTAACGACTTACCCCAACGCGAATTAAAGTTAGCTATTACATCATGGCGTTGGGGGATAACAGTTTACAGTCTGCTGGGAGCGATTTTGGGAACTCCTTTCCTCACCTGTGCAATTTCGTCTAAGCAAGCACTACTGTCAAACCCGTTTTGTCGAGTTTGGCTAGATCCGCCTTGGGGTTACAAGCAGATATTCCATGCCAATACAAATGAGGCATTTTTGGGTTTTTTGGCGATCCTTGCATTGATTATTTATGTTAGTTACTTGAGTTACTTTATATTTTTCAGATTGGGCAAACAAGGACGCTCAGCAATGGAACAATAATAGCTAGCCAATGGCTGAGGGATAGTGGAAGATAGAAATCACAAGATATTAGCTATTAGCTATGAACCATTACCCCTGAGCAATCAACAAATAACTAACGATCGCTAAAACTTTATGACCAATTCTGTTGGCCAACGTCTGGAGCGATACACTCTCAGGCGTCCGCAGGAAGTACTGCTCGTGACAGCTGAAATTGCAGGTGAAGAAGACCGAGTTGCCATTTTCAAAGGTTATTCCAGTTCCTTAATGCGTCCGACATCTTTCGATGCGGATGTGCCGATATTGCCATCAGAGGCAAAAATTATCAGGATCGACAGGTTAGCAAGTCCTTATAACCCGGATTCTCCTCGCTATATCGAACAAGGATTGACGTGGGAGACATTCCAACCCCTGTTGTCAGAAGTCGGTGTTTGAGTCGGTTTAGTCTTAGTAAAATCGTCTCATTCTAGCAATACAGGTTTGCTTTCCCAGGCTTAACTGGAAAAGCTAGAAACTATCAGGCAGACAAGTGCAGAAGGTATGGTAATTCCGGAAAGTGTTATCCTCCAGTGTAAGTAAGTGTGTTGTGTGGAGTGTTTATAAAGATATGGTAAAAAGCCCCGTTCGGACTCAAGTGTCTAGCCCTTCGGAATCACCATTCTGCTTGGCTGAATCGATCCAATCGGCAAAACCGCTCAATAGCAATCGCGGTTGGAACCCCTTAAGTTTGCCCGGAACGCCGCTTTTTGGCACAGATGGGATTCGGGGAAGAGTGGGAGAGTTGCTCAATGCCGAACTAGCCCTACAAGTGGGTTATTGGACAGGTCAAATGCTGCGATCGACCTCTGCAAATGGCAACGCTTTGGGGCCGATCGTTCTGGGCCAAGATACCAGAAACTCCAGCGATATGTTAGCAATGGCACTAGCCGCCGGTCTTACCTCTGCCGGATTGGAAGTTTGGCATTTGGGTGTATGCCCCACGCCCTCTGTAGCTTATCTGACCAGTGTGACTGAGGCAGCAGGAGGAGTGATGATCTCCGCCAGTCACAACCCGCCAGAAGACAACGGGATTAAAATTTTTGGCCCGGATGGTACAAAGTTGCCCAAAGAATGGCAAGAAAAAATTGAAGCAGGACTGCGGGGTCAGCTCGGTAATTTGGCGGCGAATGCTTGGGGTAGGCACTACCATCGTCGGGAGTTGTTGGGTAGCTACGCCGAGTCGCTTCAGAAACCTCTGCTGCCAGATATCGATCTGCGGGGAATGCGAATTGTGCTGGATCTGGCATGGGGGGCAGCTGTGGGAATAGCACCCCAAGTGTTCGCCGATATGGGGGCAGAGGTGATTTGCTTGCATGACAGTGCAGATGGCGATCGCATCAATGTCAACTGTGGTTCGACCCATCTCGAACCCCTCCAAAACGCTGTCAAACAATATCGGGCAGATATGGGATTTGCCTTTGATGGAGATGCCGATCGCGTATTGGCAGTAGACTCTCAAGGTAGAGTTGTGGATGGCGATCGCATCCTCTATTTCTGGGGGAAAACTCTGGCAGCAGCAGCACAACTGCCCAAAAATATGATTGTGGCTACCGTGATGGCTAACCTGGGTTTTGAAAGAGCTTGGAAAAATCTAGGCGGTGAATTCCTGCGGACGCCAGTGGGAGATCAGTACGTCCATGCAGAAATGCTCCGTCACGGTGCTATGCTGGGCGGCGAGCAATCCGGACATATCCTCTGCCGTCATTATGCCGTCAGTGGCGACGGTCTGCTCACTTCGTTGCATTTGGCGGCGTTGGTAAAACGGATGAATGCTTCTCTATCCGAATTGGTCGATGGCAGCTTCCAAACTTACCCGCAACTATTGAAAAATGTCAGGATGGAAGATCGGGATCGCCGCGTTAACTGGAAAAACAGCGACGCTCTCACCAATGCGATCGCACAAGCAGAAGCTGCAATGGGAGACTCTGGCCGTATCTTAGTTCGCGCTTCCGGAACCGAACCTTTGATCCGCGTTATGGTGGAAGCCGTCAGCGCCGAACTCGCCCACCACTGGGCTGACAATTTAGTTCTAGCCGTTCAACAATATCTATAAAAGTCAAAAGTCAAAATTCAAAAGTCAAAAATAAGAGAAAGAGGGAGTATGGGAGATATAACAGGGGGATAGAAGCGATAACAGGCAAAATATGGCTCAATAAGAACCAATAGATTCCTAGTTTTGACTTTTGACTTTTGGCTTTTTCTATCCCTTTCTCCGTGTCCCTACAAAATTCTTAACAAAAAGCCGCAGCTAAAAGAGAAGTTGCCTGCGGCTTTTCTTTGGTATAATAAATTACTACGTTTGTATAGAAGTACACTAAACGCTTTTGCTTTTGAGCGGATATTTTTTTTAGTTACTGCATGGAACCTTGTCTTTGCGGCCACAGTCATCACTGAATAAAAAACTTTCATAATTTTGATAATTTTTTGAAGCGAGTGTAGCAAATATAAAGGCTTTTTTGTATTTATCGCTTCCAGAACTTAGTAAAAAACTTTATGGGTCAAGCTTCTACAAATGCCAAAATCTAGAATTTCCTTCATTTGGGGCTATTACCCGTGCTTGATTTCACCACAGACTTAGAGGTCGATCGAATTGCCACAGCCAGAGCGATTAGTGCCGCAGTTGTCAATGTGAGCGGTCGCCAGCGAATGCTGTCTCAAAGAACCGCGCTGTTTTCGCTCAGATTGGTTTGCACGCAAGATCGGGTTGAGTGGGAAAGGTTGCGTTCTGTGTTGCGGGATGCGATCGATTTAATGGAAAAGTCCCACAAAGGATTGATCGAGGGCGATCCTGACTTGAAACTACCAGGAAATCCTTCATCGGTAGTAAAAGCAATGTACTTTGAACCACCTCTGAACTTAGATCGACAAGTTCGTAAATTCATCCTTGAAGTTAGAGCCTTACTGCAAGCGGAACAAAGTCAACTGACTCAGGATAATCCTCATTTGCGCTACATCCTTAACGCTACATCCGACGAACTGCTAGATGCTCTGGATGCCGTTGTCAGTCAGTATCAAACAGAAAGCGAAGCCGAGCAGTTAGCGCTTGATATCAATCAGATCGAACTTTATCAGCACAGCTGCGCTGCCACAGCAGCCGCCCAAGCGCAAGCGCAAGAATTGGAAAAGGCACTGCGCGATTTACAACACGAGCGGACTAAGCTGATTCATACCGAAAGAATTTCCAGTCTCGGTCAATTGGTTGCCAGTCTTGCCCATGAAATCAACAATCCGGTTAACTTTATTTACGGAAACTTGACTTACACTAGCAACTATGTAAAAGACTTACTCACTTTGTTGCATCTTTATCAAGAAGAATATCCCAATTCCAGCTGTGTGATTCAAGCCAAGATTGCAGATATTGACCTCAATTTTCTCATCGAAGATTTGCCGCAAGTTATATCTTCAATGAAAGTAGGTGCCGATCGCATCCGTCAGATTGTTTCATCGCTGCGAACTTTCTCTCGAATGGATGAAAAGGAAATGAAGCTGGTAGAGCTTCACGAGGGCCTTGATAGTACGCTGTTGATCTTGCAAAGTCGTCTCAAAGGCAAAAGCGATCGGCCTCAGATCGAAGTAACCAAAGAGTACGGCGATTTGCCTTTGGTGCAATGCCACGCAGGTCAAATTAATCAAGTATTCATGAACCTTCTGAGCAATGCCATTGATGCCTTAGAAGAAAGTGGAAAATGGGGAGAAGCGCAGAGAGGGAGATATACCCATTACGCATTACCTCAGATTCGCATTCGTACAGAAGTCCTACATCCCGATTATGTGACTGTGCGGATTGCCGATAATGGGCCAGGTGTGACAGAGGAAGTAAAAGCGCAACTATTTGACCCCTTTTTCACTACCAAGCCGGTAGGTAAAGGAACTGGGTTGGGGTTGTCGATCAGCCATCAGATTGTCGTAGAAAAACATAGAGGGTCACTCCAGTGCGTCTCAGAACCCGGACAGGGAACTGAGTTCTGCATTGAAATTCCTATTACTCACAAGCAAAGATCTGCCAATTTTGGGAATAAAAGTTTCGTGCCTGTACCATCTCCCGCAGCTCCTACATTGCAAGGCACTGCGGAAGATAGCGCAAATAAGGAGAGTGCAGCCAGCTCAAACCAAGCAAAAACCAGGAATCCTCCGGGCATTCGCGGCATTTGCGGTTAGCTTTACTCGTTGTCTGCTCGGACTGGTAACGGCTAATCCCCGATCGTGTCTTTTGTTATCTTTGTGAACTAAGGCCCCCACTATAGCTGTACTGAGCTTGGTGGTAGTAGGAAAGGCTTTTTCAGGGTATTTGTGCTTATCAATCGAGTCAGACCAATTTGCAATTTTGTAAATTTTGATTCATTTTGCTCGCCCAATCCAAAATATTATATAAATTTAAACCCAAATTAAAGCAAATTTATCAGAAAAATTTGGCTTTAGTTTAAAATAAAAAGTTGATTATAAGTCAAATTTTAAATGGTTAAGAATTACTGACTTAACAATTTTTACCAAAAATTAAGCATTTGCATAAAAAAGCTTAAAACTTATACGCAACTAATACTAGAAAAGGCTTACCAATGCAGAAGAGTTTAAGCAATTTGGACACAAGAATCAAATGTTCTTCAGGTATAACTATGCTAGGCTCTATATCCCTTCTACCTCGGCTATCCCCTGTGCTCCCTTATGCAGATCGATGTGAAATTGCTTGGATTCAAGATCCCCAAAAACGGAGCGCATTGATGCGAAAAGTTATTGAGCGCATCTGGAACTCTCTGGAAATAAAAGTAGGAGCGATACATGGGTCGTTTCTACTTCAAACGGCAGTGGAAGAAGTAGCCAACCTGTTACATTTAGATTGTTGTAGTTTTTTGTGGTACTTTCCGGAAACGCAAAGGGTTCAAGTAGTCTACGAGGAAGTTCGCAGTCATCAAAAATCTATACAATCTATACAGTGGGGGTATGATTGGATAGAAATTTTTGGCTCGGCAGCAAGTACGCTCACCCAAGGCCAATTGGTAGTCAACTGCGGCTCGTATCCAGCACCATCAGCCTACGGCGGTATTATTAGACTGCTTTCGCGATTGCAGATTGGAGGATTTGCAAAACCCAAATTGAAACTGAACAGGGCAGGGGTTTCCCCTAGCTTACAGATGCAGAGAGACTTCGCCACCCTGTTGGTGCCTGTCTGTAAGGATAGTAGGGATGGAACATCTGGGCAGGAAAGCAGAATAGGATTGATTGCCTGTTTGCGCGATCGCCCTCGTCATTGGTCATCAGCTGAAATTGAAATCGTGCAATTGCTCGCCCAGCAGTTGGAAATCGCCATTCGTCAGACTCAAGTTTACGAACAAAGATCGGAAGAGC
>NZ_JACJUP010000352.1:0-5695 GCF_014748295.1 Planktothrix sp. FACHB-1355
TCATCTGTCATTTTTATTCCTAGTATATCCATCAACCGATCCAAATTTGCTTGGGGATTTTTGATAAACTCTTCGTAATAAAATAGTTGAATATTTTGCCCTTCTTTATTACTTACATACCAACCTTTTGTATGCTGATTCCATGCTTCTGTGCCAAATTTGCGATCGCGTATTAACTCAGATACTGTCCAACTGTCTGGAATAGCCCCAAAAGATTTCAGATAGTGATAGTACGATATCAACACATCTCTCGGATCTCGTACCATAAAAATTACCCGCTGATAGTAGGGATTGTATGCGCTGTGACTTTTGATAATTCTCGGTAAATCTGTACGTCCAAACGGCCCTTCATAGCGGAGATTTCTAGAAAATGTCAGGGAAGGAATAATATCGTGGACTGTAAAAAAATTTACTTCTCGTTCAATTTGGTAATGTACTTTGAGCGCATTGGCAATTAAAAACCGTAACCAGGTATTACCTGATTTGGGATAAGATACTAGAAATACATCTTCAGCTTGATGATTTGCTGGCAATTCTTTTTGGTAACTTTTTTCTATAGGAATCTGGCGGATTCTTTTGATGCGATTGGCAATTTTATTTGGCAGTGATTTCATGTTTTTAATTATCTCCTTTTATGCTTATTGCAAATATACGTTCTGGTATGGCAACAGCGATAATTTTGAGTCGATACCAAACAATGATTGACATCGAACCGTTCCATATTAACGAAGTTATTGCTGTTACTAAAGCAGTTCCGAATGCACCGTAAATAGGAGTTATAGCTATATTCAATCCTATGTTAATAGTTGCGCTAATAGCCAGAATTTTGGCTGAATCGCCGTGATATCCGGTCATGTTCAGTAATAATGATACTGGGCCTGACATGGCGTTAATTAACTGACTGACTATTAACACGACAAGGATAGGATAGCTAGCCGTAAATTCTGCGCCAAACAAACTGAGTAATTGGCGGCCAAAAATCAGTAAGATGACGGCAATTGATAGGGATATGGCGAATACAATCCAAACGCCTATTCTAACTATACGCTGAAGTTCAGTTCTTTCGCCCTTAGCGTGAAGGCTGGCGACCAAAGGTGCGAGAATTGAGTTAACGGCAACGAGGATAAATACTAATAATTCAGCTATTTTACTCGCCACTGCATACATACCTACTTGCTTAGTGCCTAGCGTTGCACCGAGTACGATCGTACCTGTTTGGGCTACTACCATATTAAAGCCAGTTACCAACACCATCGCTAAGGCAGCCCGAAACCATTCATTAGATTTGAAGATAGGTTGGCTGACTCTAACTTCTTTTGGTAGAACTTGAATAAGCAAGTAAAAGCTGATGCCCAGAGCTACAGCAACTGCTACTAACCTGATGCTCATAGCAGTTGTAGCATCTAAATCCGACTTAAACCAAACAGCTGCAATTACTGTTCCTACCAATACCAGCAGGGGAACTAAAACTTCTTGCGGTAATTGCCCTTGAATGATTTTTTTCAAAGCACGCAATCTTGACTGCTGTACTTCCAAGGCGGTGCTGAGAGGCAATAGGGCACCCGCGATCCAAAAGGTATGCAAAAGTTCTAGACTGTATCGAGCCTGGAAAATCCAACTAACTAATCCCAGACATAAGCCTGCACCGATCGAAATTAGCAAAATAACTTGACTGCTGTAGCGCAAATAACCGCCCAAAAGTCCATAAGCTTGTTGAGTGCTGTATGCTGCTACAAATCGCACGGATGCCGTATCGAAGCCAAGTTTTCCCACTACTCCCAATACGGTAATCCAAGTAATAGCGTAAATATAACTACCGTAACTTCCCACACCCAACAAACGCGCCAGCACTACTTGAGTGATAAAGTTAATTCCCGTTCCCGTCATTCTAATGGCGAAACTGCTAGCAGCACCTCTAGCGAGGGTAGCTGCATTGCCTTCTCCCATCAAACGGCTACGCAGTAAATTAATTTTGGCTTTCAAGTTCTCAAATCTGCTCACGGGTATATATTGGAGGGTGCGGGTTGAGTGTAAAATTTACCGTGGTCGAGCTTGGTCAAAGGCGCGAGCGATCGCATTCCATGCTAACTTCGGTTTCAAGTCTCTGTCGAATGGCAACGGTCTGACTGGCGAGCCATCCGGTCTGGCTCTCAACTCGGACAGCCAAGTATGGCGATCGCTCAATCCCCAATTTAACACTGCCACTACCGCAGGTTCATCCAATACTACTGATAGATAATCTTCATAAGTTTTGGCGACAATGCGATCGCGTTCTGCCTCGTCTTGAGGTAAATTTAGATCCGTCACATCCAACTCGGTAATCAATATTTTCAGTCCCAGAGACGCTACATCGCTCAAAAACTTGCGATATTTTTCTGGATTAAAACGAACTTCATCTCCCCACAGATGACTTTGGATACCCAAAGCTTGCACGGGTACACCTTTCGATTTTAAACGCTCCAACAACTTAAAGATTACCGTTCGCATTGTTTCCCCTTCACGGGTATCGTATTGCACTCGGTTATCGTTATATACCAACAACGCATTCGGGTCAGCTTCAGCAGCGGCGCGAAAAGCTATTTCAATATAATCTGGCCCCAAAAAATCCAGCCAAGGCGAGTTACGCAAACCATCAGAACGTCCATCCCAAGGATAAACAGCCTCATTTACCACATCCCAAGAGTGCATCTTCCCAGCGTAACGTCCCGCCACCCCTTTAATATGATCGACCATGATCTTTTCGGCATTTTGGGCGTTGACTGTTTCTTTGAACCAATCTGGTAAAAGATTATGCCAAACCAAGGTATGTCCGCGAAACAACATATTGTGTTTCTGCGTATAGTCTAACAGCCAATCACTGCGAGTAAAATTAAATGTAGTTGGGGTGGGGCGAAGACCTTTCATTTTCAGCATTCCTTCTGGAACTAGGATGCCGCATTCTTTGCCAAAGCGATCGGCAAATTCTGGATCTTTGAGTAAAATCGCATAATCACTTGCTGCTCCATAAATCAATCCTTTCGCTGCTGCTCTTTCTCGCATAGATTTGTCTCCCTGAACTGTAAAATCTGTATTGGCTGCGGCCATTGCTTGTGCCCAGTTTTGCCATTGCTTATTTTTACTTAGGCCGAGCGAAGCACTTACACCAGCCAAAGCACCAACACCAAATACTAAAGCACGTCTTCTTGAGAATACCCTGTTTTTGTGCATAAAATATCATTTTTCAAAAGCCCAAGCCAGCGCTCTGTCTATTAGCTCCGGCTCTAATATAATATCTTTATTTAATGATGGATCTCGGTATAGTATATTCCGCTTTACCGAATCGGGATACAACATTTCGCCTTTGCCCAAAACACCCAACCAAGGCAGTTGCAATCTAGCGGCCATTTTTCGATACATAGTTTGCACGTATTCGGGAGAAAACAACTCAATTATTTTAGTATTGGGCTGACAGAAAGCTATATTTGATAATCCCGCTCCGTGAGGGGCGATAATAACTTCTGCATTGTGGAACAAGTTTACTTGCTCCTGAATAGTTTTTTCTTCTAATCTAACTGTGACAAAATTATATTTACTTAGCTGCTCTAGCATTTGCGCTTGATTTCTCAATTTTCGTACTGCCGTACCGCTTCGATCGATAAATAATCTAATTTTTTTACTTTCTTTTTCTGGCTTAAATACTTGACTCAGAAAATTCATTCCCCAATATTCATATTTGCCTATTCTTTGATTTGGCATCGTACAAACCAACATTTCATCTGCTTCATACCGCTCTCGTATAGAGGTATAAACAATTTTTTTATCTAATCCCATCTTTTGGAAAATTGCATCTACAAATTTACTTCGTCTTTGATAAACTAGAATCCAATCCGGCTCCCATTCCGCCTCACCTAATATAGCTAAATGCGGTAGTGCATCAATTAAAAAATGGAAATAATTTGTCGCCCAAATCAATTTTCCTATATCCAAACAAGAGCCTGTTAGATGATGATTTCGGCGGGAAATAGGCAGTAACCAATTATTTGGCGGGCCGTGATCTTGCCAGGATTCCATAGATGTAATAACTGCCTGATTATCTGGTGTTAGCACTGTTCCACCTACAGATGCACCTTTCGGAATACGCGCCGCCCAAGCAGCCGGACAATATAACTTGCTGGCTGGTAATGTAGTTTCTGAATTGCTGGAAATTAATTTTCCTTCCGGTACAATTAAATCTTCGGCATCAAATATTTGACGAGCAGTTGGCAAATCTTCCAAATTAATTGTGCTTTGGGGAGGCCATTGTTTGTTCCAGCTTAATGTGCGATGAATGGCAACTAGCTGAGTACGGAATTCGATCATTTTGGATTTCGACAATGCCATGCCAGTCATAGTAGTTTTTTAATTCCCCTTTTTAAATCTTTCGATGATAAACAATGCTAAGACAAACCAAGGTTCTACTAAATAGCGATGCCAAAGTCGATTTGGCTCCGCAATCAGGCGAGATAGCCATTCCAGACCCCATCTGCCAGCCCACCTGGGGGGAGTGGGAACTTCTCCTGCAATATAATCGATTGCCGCGCCAGCAGTCAAAATAGCATTTGTAGATAAACCCTCTATATTATCCAATACCCAGTGTTCTTGCCTGGGCATACTCATGCCTACCATAAGAACATGAGGCTGAAAGCTGTTAATTTTTGCCAATACATTTTTGTTCTCTTGACTATCGGGACGGGTATCAAAGTAGCCGTCTGCTGTGGCAATTTGCAACGTGGGAAACTTTTGTTGTAAGATTTTAGCTCCTCGTTGAGCTACTCCCGGTTTAGATCCCAAATAAAACACGCGCCAATTTTGCCGCGCAGCTTCTTCGATCAACCGAGGCGTCCAATCTGCATAAGTAACGCGGTGTTCTCGTTGGAAAGGATAACCTAAAAGCTTTGCCAAGAAAACAAGGGGCATACTATCTGCATGAATGTAATCTGCCAAAGCGTAAAAAGCACGCATTTTGGCGTCGCGGTGATAAATATGAATGCTGTGGAAGTTGTGGTTAGCAATAATCCAACTTTGGTTGCTGCTAACTGCTTCGGCAATGAGTGCATTCAAATCGGAAATAGATAGTGCATTTATCCATATTCCTACCAGGCTATAGGATTTTTTGTTCATCACTGCTTGCCTTTAATATGCGATCGACTTCTGCAATCATCAATTCTACTCTAGCGTTCCAACTGTGATTGGTGACGATTTTTTCCCGTGCCAGTCTTCCTCGTGCTACCAAATGCTCTCGTTCCCGATATGCTTTTGATATTGCTTGTTTTAATTGAGACAAATTTCCAGCTTGAAATAGAAAGCCAGTTTCTCCATTTCGGATTACTCTGATTGTATCCTCAAAGGCAGATGCTATAACTGGTTTTCCCATTGCCATGTATTCGTAAAGTTTCAGGGGTGAGAAATATATTTTGCCCGTTTCTCGCTCAACTTGCCCGCAATATCCAACATCAAAGCCAGCTATATAGGCTGGTACTTCCGAGGCGGGTATGCGATCTACAAATGCTACGTGGGGAGCTATATTTAGCTGGTGAGCAAGTTCCTGCCAAGTTTTTTGCATGGGGCCATCTCCAACGACGAGCAGCGATAAATCTAAACCTTCTGTTCGCAGATAGGCGATCGCTTCGAGCAAAAGGTTTAATCCTTGCCAAGCATACAAGCTACCGACATAACC
>NZ_JACJUP010000353.1:0-5737 GCF_014748295.1 Planktothrix sp. FACHB-1355
GGAAGTGCGCCCAGGTGGTGTCGGGGCCGGTATAGCTCTTGGATTTGACCAGATTGTAGGAGTAATGCAGGTTTTCCCCTGTCATATCGGTTCTGTAGCCGGAAGCAAAGTACTCGCCGTAGGGATCGTTAACAAAGAATCCCGTTTCGTCATAACCGCGTAGAACAATTATATGTCCTGCGCCTGTTAATCGACCTGAGTAAATGACGGGATTTCCGTTGGCTAGGTGCGCTTTGACTTCATTCCAAGTTGCTTCTGTTTTGAAGACATCGTACATATCGTATTCCAGGAAAACTCTCACCAGATGATCGTGAACGTGACGATCCCATCCATTACGTTTGATCAGTTCAAACAATTCGTCTTCTAGCTGCTTATTGCGACGGGCTGGTCTAATCCCATAGTAGTACAAACACATGGCAACGCTGGTGACGTTGCAGGTTCCCTGCGGTGCGTATCTGTTATTGAGTTGGCTGAAGTAGGGAACAGCTAAACGTACTTCTTGGGGCAGTTTGTCATTGGGGCCGAATTTACCGATGCGTTTAATACCATCGTCGCCAATAACTTCTATGTGTTCTTGGTAAGCGACCCAAGTGTTTCTGCTTTTGAGGAAAGTTTTTTCTAAAGAGAATCGCACATGACTTCCGATGTCTTTATAGGAACTGATGTCGAATACTCTACCAGAGTCAACATCTACTTTTTGAGCTTCGGGTAGTTCGATCGCCTGTACGGGGGATTGTTTGAATACAGTATCTTTAATAACTTTAAGTTTCATGACTGTCTAGCCAAATCATCTATTTACCGATCCCAAAGTTTGGCTAGTCCATCAGGAAAAATGCGAAATTTTAGGGTGAGTTTTTAGTCGAACACTAACCGCGTCAACGAAAAAGTTTCCTGGTGGTTATGATGGCGGTCTTTATTTTGTCTTTCGCTGAATTAATTTTTGTTTTAAATCGGATCGCCCGGTTTTTTGGGATAAGTGTAACTGTATAAATACTTTGTTCAGCTATGACTAGATCCGTAAATTTACGGCGATTTGGCTGGAAATTAAATAAGTATATGCGGGAGCGGATCGCAATTAAATGTAACGGCTTTTCCGGATGGGGAATGGAAAGTGCGATCGCAAAATAGTAGGATGGGCAATACCCACCCCACTCGCTCACAGTTTTGAGCTAGTTAGAGAGGCCATTTGGCGAGCTTCTACTACTTTTGGACTGATTTCTGGTAACGGTGGACGCAGGCAAAGATACAGCAGTGGCCCAAATAAGGGAAATTCATCGATACTGGGTTTACGCAAAAAGCTAAGGATGAAGCATTAATTGGATTTATTTTCGCACAAAAATAAAGGTTTATGTTGGTTAAATTAAATGTGCGATCGCCGACCGCTATTGCTTATTTATTTCAGTCATAGTTGCTATAATGGAATCATACCTTTAGGAAACAGCTATGACTAGCACACCAAATAACGAACCAACACTAGCAGATGTAATCGAAAAGTTGGATAAGCTATCGAATGATGTAGAAAAGTTCAATGACCGTTTTACTAACTACCAGCAAGCAACTCAATGGGTGGTTCAACTTGCTTTTACTTTGATTGCTAGTGCTACTATTACAGTGATTATTACGGCAGTTCTGCGGAAGTAGTGAAAAAGTAGGCGATCGCGTAGAGGCGTGGGTGTGCGAGCGAGCATAGATTGCCGATGTTACGAGTGTATTAATAAGCGCGATTCTTGCTTTACCATACCGTTCATTGCGGCTTGCTGCAATGTCATAAAAGCGTTTAAATCTTGCATACTATATTTAGTTTTTAATAGCTGTCGCAGTTGCTCTTCTGCTTCCACACTGAGATAACCAGTGGCAAGAGCTTTTTGCACAATTTCACGAATGCGAACCATGATTAACCTAACCTCCGGTAAAATTATAGTTTGAGTATTATTGCATGACAATTGATTCCCAAATCCGCTCGCTGACTTACTGGCGATCGACCGAGCGATCGCACTTTGACTTGTCAGTAGAATCTAGCGGCAATTCACATCTTTACAAAATTGTCAAATAAGTTTCGGTTGGACTGATGGGTAACGGCTTTAAAGTTTGATTTTTCAAATTGATTTCTAATCCCAAAGCTTCTAGAGGAATCACTCCCAGAAGCGGATCTCTTCCTCCGGGTAGTTCCCAACACTCGAAGGTTCCTTCTCGATCGAACATAGATATGGTGGCATCTCGGAAAATTCGGGCTTTACCAATTCCCATTGCCGTTGCTACGTCTACTTCTTTCTGTAGTTTTAGTCCCAGTTTGGCGATCGCTTCTGGCGGTAAACACAAGGTAGTTGCTCCTGTATCTACTAACACATTTTTGAGCGTTATAGACCGAATTTGTTCTGGTGGAATTGTCCCATCTTCCGCCCGAATTTGGTCGGCGCGATTAACGATTGTCAGAGTTGCAAAAACTTTTCCCATTTCTGTGTTGCTTTTAATTTGCATATTTGTCTCCTACTGAATATTCGGAGTTTTTCTTTCTATTTATAATAGAAATTTAAGTATTTGTTGAATAATAAACTTATCTGTTTATTCGTCCGACGCATCGCAAAAATTAGGTTGGCGAATTGCTTCTTGACTATCTTCCCTTTTTTAGTGTATCTTTTATATAATGGAAATATTTTTTATTGCAAGTAACACAAGGTATCGGGTGGGGGTGGGAAAAACCCCAAGCGGTTGGCTTTTGGCTTGGGGTGTGGTTTGATGGGGGTTAGGCTAGTTGGATGATGGCGGTGGCGGCGTTGAGAGCCGGCGAGAGCAGCTGTTTGTCCTGTGTCAAAGAATAATCCTCATCCCACCAAGGAATTTCCTCGTAGGTGTCGCCTCCCGCCGCCGTAATACCAAATGTTATAGCGTCAAACATTGCGTGGATGGGGTCGGCGTGCCAGTGCGCTCCCAACACCAGATCAGCCACAACAGTTAACGGGTTTCCAGTCCCAGCAAACAAGTTCCAATTATTGTTCCACTCCATCTCCTTATATGCTCTTTGATAAGGATCCATATCCTCCGAACCCCAATAAAATTGACCCCCTATCTCAACCCCCCCTAAATCACTCAATATATCCCCCCCCGCAGATCTTGCTTCGATTTTCCACTTTGCTTCAACGTCAAAGTCACTGGGATATCCGTCATCGACTGCGACTGCTTCCGCGACTGCTTCATTCCCCCATATTCCTAATTCATGCGTGCGCTGCCAAATACTCTTTAAGAATTCGTACGCGAACTTTGTCTGTACTGCCCTCACCTCCTCTGTGTGGTTACTATCATTTATGTAATTTTCGATGTCTTCCCATTTCGCCCCTTCTTCTATCACAACGTTCCGTTCATTATTTCTTTGTTTATCAAATATCTGGGTCTTCTCTGGATGACCCGTGGGAATCCACACTACATTTCCCTCCTTGTCGGCTATTGTATCGTTGGTTTTTTCGTCTACAGCTCCATTAACAAAAACAAGCTTATCCCCATCCAAGTTAATTCCTTCCTCCAATTGCATTCCCTCGTGCTTCCAAAAGATCGGCTCCCCTTTGTATTTATTCAGATAGGCTTGGCTCCATGACTTCCAATGAGCGGGAGTCCACCAATCCACAACCAAATTTCCGTCATCTATGCCTTTCGTCTTTGCTTCATAGATTATATCAGCTGGCTTCACCCAGTCTGCGTATTCAGCCTTCAACTTAGTCGATGTTTTTCCAAGACCAAATAAGTCAACTACTTCAGTCTGGGCATCTGCGATCATAACTTCATGATTATCACTCTTGCTCTGGTCAACATCTACTCCTTTCTCAAGAGCGTTATATATACTTTCGATTTTGAACTTCATGAAGTCATGGAAATTTGAAGTAAAATCCCCATTGTGAGTAGCGTCTTTCGTCTGAGTAGCGTCTGTCGTGTTGGTAGTATATACTTGCGATAGGGTATGTTTTAGGTCAAGTACTCCATCCAGTTTATTGAGAGCATCTGTCGTCTTTGCTGCATACTTCCATAGCTTTAAATGATGGTCAGTCCACCATTCCGCAACGAAATTTCCATTGTTAATGCCTTGCGTCTTTGCTTCATTGATTATATCAGTCGGCTTCATCCATTCTTTGTACTTTGTTAGTAAATCTGACTCTTTTAAATTAAGAAGAGCCTCTAAGCGGGTCACTTCAAGCTGGGCATCGGCGATTATAACTGAATTATCACTCTTGCTCTGGTCAACATCTAATTGTGCCTTAAGATCGTTATAATCATTAGAATTCGTTGAGGGGAGTTGGAACTTCAGGAAGTTATGGAAATCTGATATAAAGTCCCTAAAGCCAGTGTCGCCTGTTGTCGTGTTTTTAGCATATATTCCATATAGGTCAAGTACTTGTGCGAGGCTATCATTGTTTAATTTCTGTACTTCTGCGTCCTTCAAAAGGTTTAAATGATCGTCAGTCCACCATTCCGCAACCAACTTTCCGCTTTTATCTATGCCTTTCGTGTTTGCTTCATAGATTATATCAGTCAGCTTCACCCAGTTGTTGTAGTTTGTCGTATCATATGGCCCTGTAAGACCAAATAAGCCAACTGCTTCAGTCAACTGCTTCAAGTCAACTGCTTCACTCATAGCGTCGGCGATTATAACTGACTCATCACTCTTGCTCTGGTCAACATTTACTCGTGTCTCAAGATCGTTATAATAACCCAATTGAGTTGAGTTTAGTGTTGTGGCTGTGGCTATTGAGTGGAGTTGGAACTTGCTAATAAAGTCATGGAAATTTGTGATAAAATCCCCAAAGCCTTTTTTAGTAGCGTCTGTCGTGTTGTTAGCGTATATGTTATATAGGTCTAGTGCTTCATTCAGACTATCTGTCGTCGGCTGCTGGCTACTCTCCCCTTTCAACAAACTGAGCAGATCGTCCTTTGTTGTTATATCATCATCCGACGGCAGTGATCGATCATCGCTCGCCGAACCGGGTGTCTGGAAAGTCTTGGCTGCATCTGATAGGAAACTCTCAAACTGATTAGTCCAAGTGTCAAAAGTCGTGGTGTCAGGTTTTTTTACATCGTATAGCTTACCTGAATACTTATAATCCTCATATATTTTCTTCGCTACTTCGAGGATGATGTCACTGTTACTGGGGTTACTTGGGGGGGTGGCGTTGTTGGTGAATGTATGGAACTTATCAAGAAAAGCAGACAAGCTTGACTGATCGTTGCTGCTGCTCTTCGCATAAGTATAATATAACTGGAAAGCTTCATCCACCGCCAACTTCTTCAACTCATCTTTGACAATAACAAAGGCTTTAAAGTCATTGATTTTGGTTGTTTTGTCTGTCCCACCATCGATTAGGAAAATTATTTCATCAACATCACTACTACCACTACTTCCTAAAGATTTCGTGAAAGCAGTTAAGTCTTGATCGAAGTTTCGGCTTGCTAGACTTGGAATCGCTTGGAAGTCATTGTATAAATCATCTTTGACAGTTTTGGCTAGCTCGTCCTTAGTTATTTTGTAATTCTTCAGTGAACTGTCTAGGATGGGTGACTTCGTTTTCTTTGAATCTGATAAGAATGTCTGAAAGTTCTCATTCCACTCAGTGTCAAAAGTCGTGGCGTCAGGTTTATTTACATCGTATAGATTACCTGTATACTGATAACCCAAATATATTTCATTCGCTACTTCGAGGATGATGTCACTGTTGGTAGTGAGGTTAGACGTAGTGCCGCTGGTGAGTGGATA
>NZ_JACJUP010000354.1:0-5733 GCF_014748295.1 Planktothrix sp. FACHB-1355
TTTTTACAATACATTTGTACTATCCGTGGGTAGCGATCGCACTCCTGCAAGTGCCTTAACAAAAGTTCATACAGTGTCGATTACTTTTGTCCGACTACTTAGGGCATCTTTAATGATGACAGGACTGAGGCCGTGTTAGACCTTATGTCTTCTATTTTAATCAAGCTACTATATAAACAGTATCGAAGATAACAATATGTATTTATTTCGATCGCAATTTGAGTGGAAGCGATCCAAATCACAGATAAAGATGATATGGATCGCAAACCCTATAGGAGCCACATCACCAGTAGCCTTTAAATTTATCACAAACAATTCTAATTTGCATCACCGAAAAAACCTCAAGCGGAAGTGATGATAAAGATATCAAAGAAATTCTTCCACCTAGAAGTCTCGTGCAAGGTGAATTATGTCTTTTATCAGCAGCACTTCTTCTCAAACAAACCTGAAATCTCAAAGCGCGATCGAAACCATTCTTCATCCAGTACGGCAGTGGCTAGAATCAATTGAAGTGCGCGACTCCAAAGTAGCCAAAGCATTATGCAAACTCATCCCTTCCCAATGTCCCTTTGAAAGAGACGTGCAGGTATTCGGACATACGCTTTTCCACATCCCGCCCATGTGCAAACTGAATCCTCTCTACGACCAGTTGATGAGCTTGCGTTTCCGCGCTTTAACTTTCCTGGCCGATGTTTGTGGAGAAGATATCACCCCATACTGCTGCTAAATTAGCTGCTAAATTAGCGCTATTTCCCTTCTCGATCTACCAAGCCTTCAGCAACTTATTGAAAAAGCTATTAACCGATGTCCGTAACTGATGATTGCGATACCACTGCTGGAATGCTCTTTCGTACTCTTCACCCTGCAACAAAAAGGTATTCCAAGCATTAAGACCGAGCCCTAATCCCCAGAATAATAAAATATAAAGCGACCAAGTAAGCTGGCCGGCACTAACTAGGTTCAGCAGCACCAAAAATGTATTGACGATCGCAAATTTGCCAAAACTTTTCTGCAATCTCCCACGGCGGTAGGTATTGAAAGCCTGCCGCTTTTCTATTTCTCCCTGCTGGGCCAGCCACTCCTGTTCTGCCAGCGCCAGATTTTCAGGCGGAATTTCTAACTCAGCCGCAATTTCCAATAACTGTTCGCGGGTGAATTCACCTTCATAATTTTGACGAGAAATCGCTAGATGGAGAATTTGCTGGATTTCTTCTTGGTTGTAGGAACGAGTGATTTTGCTGTCGGAGACTGACATAATCTGGATTGCGATCGACTTTTGTAATGCTTGGCCGTACTAATTCTATTATGCCCAGAATTGTAGGTTGGGTCGAGCAGGCGCGAAACCCAACAAAACCTAGTTCAATGTTGGGTTTCATTACCTCAACCCAACCTACGAAAGCTGATTCTATTCTGCCCTGTCTCTATTAATTGGTGGGCGTTTCCCACCCTACAGTTCGCTAAACCGAACCTGAACGGACGGCTAACGCGATAGTTGAATTATGAAAAATCGCTTTACGTTTCGTTACACTCGAAACAAGAGAGCAAAATCAAACTCTCAAAGCTGAAATCAGAGGAGTCGTCATGAACGGCACTTTTCGCGTTGGCAACCTGTTTGGTATTCCCTTTAACGTCCATCCATCTTGGTTCTTAATCCTGGGTTTGGTAACTTGGACATACGGAAATGGATTAGCTGCGGCGTTTCCAGGATTGTTCGGGCCATTACCTTGGATACTGGGATTGGTGACAGGTTTGCTGTTATTTGCCTCTGTCTTGGCGCATGAATTAGGACATAGTTTTGTCGCCATTAGTCAGGGAATTGAAGTTAAATCGATCAATTTGTTTCTGTTTGGTGGTTTAGCGCAATTGGAGAAAGAGTCCAAGACACCAGCTGAAGCATTTTGGATTGCGATCGCAGGTCCTATTGTGAGCTTACTCCTATTCGGTATCTTCACAGCCATCGGTGTAGGCACCCATATTTCCGGGCCAGTGGCAGCTATTTTAGGATTGCTAGCCTCAATTAACTTAGCGTTAGCGCTATTTAACTTAATTCCTGGCTTACCTTTGGATGGTGGCAATATCCTCAAAGCTGCTGTTTGGAAAGTCACTGGCAATCCTTATAAAGGTATTATCTTTGCCAGTCGCGTCGGTCAAATCTTCGGTTGGATTGCGATCGCTTCTGGGTTGCTGCCTCTGGTATTATACGGCAGTACCGCCAACTTCTGGAATTTGTTAGTCGGTTGGTTCTTGCTGCAAAACGCCGGACAGTCTGCCCAATATGCGACAGTTCAAGATAAACTGGCAGGATTGACAGCAGAAGATGCCGTAATTCCCGACAGTCCGATTGTGTCAGCCGATACTTCGCTCAGAAAGTTTGCTAATGATTGCGTTATCGGACAAAATCGCTGGCGCAAGTTCTTAGTCACCGATGAAGACGGACAGTTGGTAGGTGCGATCGCAGTTGATGACCTCAAAACAGTTTCTCTCGAACTTTGGCCGCAAATTAAAGTCAGAGAACTAACGCGATCGATTGCCGAATCCAACATTGTTAAATCAAATCAATCCCTGTTGGAAGTTACCACACTAATCGAACAAAAACAAATAACTCAACTGCCAGTGATTCGAGACAACGGTGTGCTGGTAGGACTTCTGGAAAAAACTTCCATTATCGAGTTACTGCAAAGACAAGCACAACCAGCGTAATCAATCTTAGATTTTAGATTTTAGATTGAAGTCAATCTGAAATCCTCAATTTCAAACTCCCCAGGATGACGAGAAAATCGCAAATCTGGGGAGTTTTGTTTGGGCGATCGGATCTTTTGCACGAAGGTTTTGTACGGTGCGTTAGCGACAGCGTAACGAACCCTAAGCCCGACGCCCTACTAGCCCCTAATCTAACAACCAAGTCTTGTTAGCAAAATCATCCCTTTCCTTATTTACATCAGCAATTGTGCTAATTTTCCGCTCAACAGGTTTGTAACGGGGCGTTGTTAATGCTGCGCTTTCTTTCTTCAAAGTATTGTTTTCTTCAATCAACTTAGAGTTAGCTTCTGCTAATTGCAGAGCTTCTTTTTTAGCTTGCGTAAGTTCTGCCTTAACCTTGTCAAATTGTTCTAAATCTTTTTGTAGCTTTTGGACAAGCTTTTTTTGCTCAGCCAATTCTGATTGTAAATCGATAACTTGCTGCTGTAGGGAAACTTCGTGTTGATGCGCTTGCTCAAGTTGCTTTGTTTGGTCCAAGGCTGCTCGCAACTCTGCTATAGTTGCTTCCAACTCAGCTTTGGTTGGACTTGTATCTTCAGCAATAGATTTATCGGTATCTGTAGGGGCTTCCTCTGTTACTTGATTATCTTGTTCCGCCACTACCTCAGCAGTTGTATCTATAATCGGTTTATCTTCTGTATCCGACGATTTTTGCGCTTCTTGGCGTAGCAAATCGGAAATACGTTTTCTAGTAGCCATTATTTTCTCCAATCACGCTGTAGTTCATCAGCCACGCGGCGGTAATCAGCCTCAGCTTCTCGTGCATTGTTCCCTCGCCATTCTGTAATCGGTACTCCCTCAAGCGCCGCTCGTTCGTGGGCTTTGTAGGAGCGGACAAAGGCATTGCAGGCGGGGATTCCCAACTCCATGAGGGTGTTTTGGGCTTCCAGCGCTTCCCCCAAACTGCGGGAATCGACTCTAGTCAGAAGCACGCGATGAGCAATACCCATCGGCGTAACTGCTTGACGTACCGTGTCAATCAGCACAGCCAGATCCATAGGTGCTGGTGGTGTTGGCAAAACGAGATAATCGGCGATCGACACTACCGCCGCTAATGCTTCCGATCGCAGCGCCGGAGGCGTATCCACCACTACTAAATCATACCCTTCTATCTGGCGTAAACTACTCAAAAGTTCTGGGTCTGTCTCTTGGGCTAACTCAAAGTTCCATTTTTCCTTATTGCGCTCAATCCACCAAGTAGCAGAACCTTGAATATCTGCATCGACTAGGAGAACCTTTCTTTTCTTTGAGAAAGTAGCAGCCAAATTGACAGCGGTAGTAGTTTTACCTACTCCTCCCTTACCGTTGACGATCGCGACTATTCTTGGCACTGGAAATTTCGACGCTGACTTTACAACAGAGCAATATAGCGCTTTATCGAACCTTCCAGCATCAAAGTTTCGGGATTAGTCATCATTAGTAACAGTGAAAGCAACTGACAATCTGCCCGATGGGCCAAATACTCGCGCACTGCTGCGATCGCCTGATGGGGTGACAAGTATCGCGGAAACCCTTGTTCAGTATGTGTTGTACCACGTTGCCCTTGACAAAAATTGAACTCATCTTTGGGCTTTATTGACACTATTCTCAAGTACAAGCAGCTACAAGTCTTATGGATTCGTTGTCAATCGCAGATTTCTTGGTTAATTTTTCCAGATGCCAGTGCGATGAATTGCAATGCCTGTAAAGCTTTGAGCCATACTTGTCACCCGTCAGACTTCATCGTATCTTTATCAACATACTCGCCAAGATATCAATATGCTAGTAACTTATAGAATAATCTGGGTTTTGGCTAAGGCAACAGACACAGTTTCGACCTCACCTGTCTTGCTGGGGGTCAGTCCCACAATTTTGTGGTTAGTATTGGGAGGAGGACTTTGCTTCCTAGAATTGCTTCTGCCGACAGCATTTACAGCATTTGCGATGGGGTTGAGCGCTTTGATGGTAGCCTTACTCTCGACGATCGTGCGATCGCCTTTGTTGCAAGTTATACTTTGGATGGGACTGTCTGCGGGTTTGATTTTTTTCTCCCCTCGCTTTTTACCAAAGCGGAAAATAACTTCGATTCAGGATGCTACTCAGGCCCAGAGGATTACCGAAATTCCCCCAGGCGAGACAGGGCATCCTTCACAGACCGATGAAAGTAGCAGTGATTTATCTGGTTTGGTGAAAATTTATAGTGGTAGGAGTCAGCTATTTTCAATCAGAGCATTTCTGACAGGTGCATGGCTAGATTTCCGCTCATCATCAGCATTTTCTAAACGACTATTTTTGCAAAATATAGCCCAACGTTATCGTTATTCATCATTTGGGCTATTTTGGGCATTTGTACCTTCAGCGTTGGTAGCAATTTTACTGACATTGGGACAGCGCGATGGCGAAACGCCCGCCTTCGGCGATCGCATTCCCATTTTAATTGCAGGTACAGTGCCACCACAAGTTTATGGTATCTTTGGGCTAATTATGGCACAAACGTTTCTGGAAGCTTTAAATATTCAGCGCGTTTCACTTAACCAATACATTCACCTATTGGTCAGACAAAAAATTCCCCTAGAAGCTATCATGATGGCTGGTTTGGCAGAATCCATCTTTGGTTTCTTGATGCGGTTACCAGTGTTGATTGCTATTCTCTTAGTTTTTAATATCAATCCTGCTTTGACATTTCCTCTCGCTTTCTTGGGTATTGCCTCAATTATTTGTTTCGGTTCTGGATTGGGTTTATTATTAGCTCCTTGGAATGCTTTAAGTAAAGATTTAGAAAATGTCATGCAGTTTTTCCCTTGGTTTATATTTCTTGTAACTCCTGTATTTGTGATTATAAAACCAGGGAATTGGCTTTATTATTTACAGCAATTTAATCCTCTCACTTATATATTTGAAGGGACAAGATTTTTAGCTTATGGTGTGGGTACAGTCAATAGTTTAGCGTTATTCATATTACTACCTTTAACTGTAATCTTACTTTTAGTAAGC
>NZ_JACJUP010000355.1:0-5615 GCF_014748295.1 Planktothrix sp. FACHB-1355
TGTCTAGGAGCTTATTAGGGATAGCAATAGGCGTTATTATTATTGCGTTTGCTATTTACCAATTGAACCAATTGAAAAGTACCTACACTCTCATCGTCACTACAAATAAAGGAGATGAAATTAACATAACTACTGGCAATAACAACGAATTAAATGATATTCATTTCGCTATAGAAACGGCAATAGATATGTTAGCTTATGGAACATAATTTAAAATATTATTTAACTGTAGCGTGAGTTAGGCAACGGCCATAATTTCAGCATTAAAACTAATAATTAATTGACCGTGCCGTCACCCACCATCTCACCAAATCTGTAATAGAAAAACCATTTTCACCATCAACCCGAAACAGCCTTAATAGACATCTCCTCCAAAAGAATCTCGGCAGGCAGGATGCCTACCCCACAATAATTTTTGGAGATATCTATTGAGTAGCCGCATCTTTACTAACGGGGTTGCGGCTGCGTTGTTCGATGTCTTCAAGAGTTTGCAATACCAAACGTTTAGCTTGTAATTTCCAACCCCATTTTTGCAGTGCGATCGCAATACCAGTACCTGCAATTGTAGCGATAAAGTCAACTGGCTGCGATAAAGAAATACCCAGTAGCAATCCCAATCCAGCAATACCCCAAAACGGCAATGCAACTGTCTGACGTTGTTTTTCTACCAACTGGCTCAAAAAATCTGTTGGTATTTCCGCAAGCAAAGCTTCTTTCACCTGTCGTTGTTCCGCCGCAGTCACTGATAAGCCAATTTTTTGACGGAGTTTTTCAATTTTGCGAGCATCGGTGCTGTACTGTGTCAGTTCATCCTCTGCCATTAGGATTAAGCGATCGTATTGTGCCATATTTCACTTTTATGCTACGCATTTCAGTTTATCATTTTAGGGCTTTTAGTTAGGACAGACTTCGATCGGTGTATGCTTATAATATGACAAACAAGCTAACAATGGGATATATGCGATCGTCTTAGAGGTACTTTTATGCCTTCGACCTTTCCGGGAATGAATCCCTATTTAGAAAATCCTGACTTTTGGCCAGGAGTACATCACTTACTGATAAGCGAGCTTTTGAGGTTCTTGGCTCCTCAACTCCGTCCTAAGTACATAGTCGCCGTTGAAGTGCGAATGTATGAAACTGGAGGGGAAGATTTGCTGGTGGGAATTCCCGATGTGGTAGTACAAAGTCCTCTGACTGAAACAAACCCCGCCACAACAAATGTCGCTGTCGCTGCACCCCCAGCACAACCTGTGACAGTAACAATTCCCGTACCTGAAATTCGCAAACAGGGATATTTAGAGATTCGAGAAGTGGAGACAAAAGAAGTAGTAACGGCGATAGAAATTCTCTCACCTGTCAACAAACGTTCTGGGGAAGGACGGAAAGCATACGAAGCTAAACGGCAAAAAGTATTCGGAAGTTTGACAAATTTAGTAGAAATTGATTTATTGCGAAGCGGTCAAGCAATGCCATTTTTCAGTAATGGGATTCAGAGTCAGTATCGGATTTTAGTTTGTCGGAGTGCTAAGCGTCCTTTAGCCGATTTATATGCGTTTAATTTACAAAATGAAATTCCTAAGTTTCCTATCCCTTTACAGTCAGGAGATGCTGAGCCAGTAGTCGATCTGCAAGCATTATTAAATACTGTGTATGATGTAGCGGGTTACAATATGCGAATAGATTATAGAAGGGAACCAGTACCGCCACTATCGGAATCAGATGCAATTTGGGCAGATGCGCTGTTGCGAGAGCAAGGACTGCGATAATGATTTCGATGTTTTCCGATAGAACTTAATTATTTTTTAAGTGCGATCGCACCCTCTCTCACCTCTCCTCCCAAAGCAATAGGTATAAATACTTAGCCCAATAGACTCAACCCATTAGTAGGAAGCGCGAACCGATCGGTGTGTGGCAATGTATGAAGTAAAGGGTTGATGAGCGAAAAAAATTTATGTTTTCAGAAAAAGATTTTGAGCCATCTACAGATAGCCGACTTGCTGCGACAACGAGAATTTGGTCTTTTGCTACCGGAATGCTGGCGCTTTGCATGATTTTTTCACCGACTAGAAATAATATTGCCATACCGATCGCATTAGGTGCAAGTGCAGCAACAGGTACAGCTTGCGTATGGCTATCGCATAAAAAATCCTCCAACTCCATACCAGAATATCGGCTGGAAGAAATAGAGGAACGCCTAAAGACCTTAGAAACAGTTGCTGGCAATGATGACTTGGAAATGTGGTTAAAAACCAGACATTTGGCATCAAGAAATTAAATAATTGTCATCGACGATCGTGTCATCTAACTTCAGGAATAAGAAGCGATCGCCTTTCTCAAGAAAAAGCGATCGCCCATCCAATATTCCTTAAGCTTGTTTCAATCGTCGATAGCGTTTCTGTCTATCCTTAGATAGTGGCGCAGCCATCACTAAAACGCTCTCCAATAACCAAGGTGCAAAACGTTGGCACCACACGGCTAAATAACTTTGCCATCCCACCAGAATTTCCGGGGATTCCTTATGCAATCCGTCGATAAGTGCTTTCGCTACTTTTTGGGTAGTCATAGGCACTACCCATCTAAACCATTGCAGATCTCGCACCATATCGGTATCTGTTAAAGATGGTAGCAAAGCTATCACTTTGATATTGTGTTGAGCGAGTTCGCCGCGCAAAGCTTGGGTGAATCCGACAATGGCAAATTTAGTAGCAGAATAGGTAGCCATTGTGGGTGCGGCAATTTTACCCATTAAGCTGGAAACGTTAACAATTGTACCTTCTTGTTGTGCAGCCATCCTTCTCGCTACGAGACGAGTCATGGTGTACATTCCCATTAAGTTAATCGCGATTTCTTGCTGCACGTTCGGCAATGGAGATTTCAAGAAAGGCGATTGGTGTGCAACTCCCGCACAGTTGACTAAAAGATGAATAGGGCCGTAATCTCGCCACGCTTGGGCGATCGCAATATTCACCTCTACCATTTGCGATAAATCTAACGCTAACGTTACGGTTTTTACTCCCAACTTTTCAATTTCTGCGGCAACTTCTGCTAACTTTTGGGAATCGCGTGCTACCAATAACAAGCGTTTCACTCCTTGTTTGGCTAATTCGATCGCGATCGCTCTTCCAATTCCACGGGAAGCCCCAGTAACTAGAGCCGTTTTTCCTTGTACGTTCATTAAAAAAAACCTCCTTTCGTTGAGGGATCGCATCACTGTCAGCCACCGAGATTTAAAATTTTGTAGCAATATCCTCGGCAGATAATTAGACGAACAGTGAATTGTGATAGTTTCTTGAAGTTGAAGACATTTCTCAGAGATAGTGCAGGGAATTCACATTTTTAGGTAGATACAACTGAAAAATGTCTGTTACGGAAAATCCAGGATAATTTGAGCTTAACTGGTACTACGCCTCTGAGCCAAGTCAGTCACTAAATCGAGTATTTTTTAAGGCAGTCCAGTCGAAAAGTCATTAGTTCATCGCCTCTACTAACTAATGACTTATGACTATCTTGCCGGCAATTTTGCCATCAGAAAATCCGCGCACAGTCAACATTGATGCAGAGCATGGATGGTACGTCTCCTAGTTACGAGCCTTTACCAAAAGCGGTTTATATGCACACGTTAACAACTAAATCAATAAGCTGCAACATTTTTTCATTAAATTTGTGTAACATTTATTTACAAATATGAAAGACCGACAAACGCCATGTATCCTCGATCGCAGTTAATAATATTTTGCAAAGCCAGAAAAAAGTATGGAGCAAGACAAACATCAAGCTTATTGGCGTGCAAACACAGCTTTAATCCGAAATCTGCTGATTGTTTGGGCGTTAGTGTCAATCGTCTTTAGTATCCTGCTAGTTGAGCCGTTAAACGCCGTGCGTCTCGGTGGCGTTCCGCTCGGCTTTTGGATGGCCCAACAGGGATCGATTTTCGTCTTCGTGGCGCTGATTTTCATCTACGCTGTGCAGATGGACAAACTAGACCGCAAACACGATATCGATGAGTGAGAAGAATCATGTCTGTTGAACTTTGGACGATTTTTTTAGTTAGCCTCTCCTTCATCGCTTACCTGTATATCGGTTGGCACACTCGCGCTAAAGGCAGTGCAGACTTTTTCGTAGCGGGAAGGGGAGTACCGTCGATCGCCAACGGTGCAGCTACCGCCGCCGATTGGATGTCGGCAGCTTCCTTTATCTCGATGGCGGGGTTAATCTCGTTTCTGGGTTATGACGGATCGGTTTACCTGATGGGTTGGACTGGCGGCTATGTGCTGCTAGCCTTACTTCTAGCACCATACTTGCGGAAATTCGGCAAATATACAGTGCCTGATTTTGTAGGCGATCGCTATTATTCCAACATTGCGCGTTTAGTTGCAGTCGTCGCCGCTATCTTCATCTCCATGACCTACGTCGCCGGACAGATGCGCGGTGTGGGAATTGTGTTCAGCCGCTTCTTGCAAGTGGACATCAACACCGGCGTGATTATCGGGATGATTGTTGTCGCCTTTTTCGCAGTCTTGGGAGGAATGAAAGGCATCACTTGGACGCAGGTGGCGCAGTACGGCGTGTTGATTGTCGCTTATCTGATTCCAGCGATCGCTATTTCAGTATTGCTGACCGGCAACCCCATCCCCCAGTTGGCCTTCACTTTTAGCGATATCGTTGCTAAACTCAACCAAATCCAAGTCGATCTCGGTTTTCAGGAGTACACCAAACCCTTTGCCAACCAATCGCAGCTGGATGTTTTGTTTAGCACGATCGCGCTGATGGTGGGAACTGCCGGATTACCTCATATTATTGTGCGCTTTTACACTGTTCCTGACGTGCGTTCGGCGCGTTTCTCCGCTGGTTGGGCGTTGCTGTTTATCGCCATACTTTATACTACGGCTCCCGCTTTATCCAGCTTTGCCCGCTATAATTTGATCGACAGCTTGCACAACAAAACTGTGGAGGAAATTCAACAGCTTGATTGGGCGAATAAATGGGAAAAAACAAAGCTGTTGACGTTTGAGGATAAAAATGGCGATGGGCGCATTCAGCTAACACCTGATAAAGCGACAAGCGAAATTACTATCGATCGCGATATCATCGTGCTTTCTACACCAGAAGTCGCAAAACTCGCTCCTTGGGTGATTGCTTTGGTGGCGACGGGAGGACTGGCAGCCGCTTTGTCCACGGCATCCGGGTTGCTGTTGGTAATTTCCAGTTCGATCGCACACGATATTTACTATCGCATCATCGATCCGAATGCTTCGGAAGCGAAACGGGTGATGGCCGGTCGGATTATGATCGGATTTGCGATCGCCATTGCGGGGTACTTCGGCGTCAATCCCCCAGGTTTTGTCGCTCAAGTAGTGGCTTTTGCGTTTGGTTTGGCAGCAGCAAGCTTTTTCCCGGTAATTATTTTGGGAATATTTGACAAACGCACAAATCGAGAAGGTGCGATCGCCGGGATGTTGGTAGGTTTAATTTTCACCCTCTTCTACATCGTGGGAGTCAAATTCTATGGAATGCCACCTTGGTTTTTCGGTGTCTCCCCGGAGGGAATTGGCACTTTGGGAATGGCGATCAATTTTGTTGTCACTTTCGTTGTTTCTCGTCTGACTGCACCACCA
>NZ_JACJUP010000356.1:0-5643 GCF_014748295.1 Planktothrix sp. FACHB-1355
TGTGAAGAAATTGGCAAAGACCAGGTGGAAATCCAAATTGACCTGGTGAAATGGGATCAACTGGCAATGGATCAGCGCAATTTGCTGTTCTGGCACGAAGTCGCCCGCATTCAAAACGATACAATTCCCAGAGATGGTTGGGAAATGGCAGCGCTGGCGATCGGCTTGGGTGGCGCTGTGGGAGAATTGTGGGTACAAGATGGTTTGTTGCTGCTGTTGGCACTGGGACTTTGCGGCGTGTCAGGTTGGCGACTTTATCAAAAGAATAACGGCGAACGCACCCTCAAGGAAGCGATCGACGCCGACGAAAAAGCGATCGCACTCGCCACCCGTTTCGGCTATTCTCTCCCCAATGCCTACAAAAGTCTCGGTAGCGCTTTAAAAGCGATGATCGACTTGACTCCCGCTAAACGTCAGCGCAGCAAATACGAAGCGCGACTGCAAGCGCTCAAACGTAGCGCCAACAAGGCAAAAGCCAAAATGAAAGCCTCTCGCGAAGATTACCAATCGGAAGATATTTACGGTTAGGCGATCGGTTTTGCAAAAGAAACCCGGTTTCTTGAAGAAACCGGGTTTCTGAATTCAAAAGCTTATTTTTAATTCCGTTTATGACCGCTCTTACTCTTATCCTCAAACCTGTTAGCCAATTTGTAATGAAAACCTGGAACTATCGCGTTTTTCGAGAAACAAACGGCGATTGCATCATTCGTGAAGTCTTTTATGCAAAGGATGGCTCTATTTTTGGATGCACAGAAAATGCAGTTGCACCTTCTGGAGAAAGTTTAGAAGAATTAGCCGCAGATATTGAGTCTTTTAAAGACGCATTGAAGCTTCCTGTGTTAACTCTCGCCGATCTTTCTGTTGGCAATATGAACGAGAAATGGCAGCAAGAGGAAAACAGCAATATCTGCCTACCAGAAATTACGGCTGAACTGGGAATGAGGGAATCATCTGCACTTAATTGAAGATCGGTAGAGAAGGAAATTACAGCTGATTCATCATTTTGTGAGTCTGCGGTATCACTCGCACTTGCTTGACAAAACGCTTCATCAATGCTTGCCATTCCAAAACGCGATCGGGTGCAGGAACAACTACCAAAACCTCACCCGGTAGCGCCGTTACGGGTTGCAAAAATATCGGAATTGCCGGATTTACAGAAGCTACCAACTCACCAGCTTGTTCTAATTCGGCTGGATTGGTTTGACTGGAAATAATTATCTTGACAAATACTTCTAGTTGTGAATTGCCACAAAGTTGTAAAAATTCTTGATGAGCTTGCCAGCGATTTTCACCGCTGACACTCGGTAGTTTGATGTCCATGCCGATCGAATCCAAGTAAGGCAAAAGCTGGGATAATTGCTCTGGACGATGACCGCCAGTTTCCAAGTATATTGGCAAATCGGTCAGCGATCGCACTTCTGGTAAAAATTGCACCAAAAACGGCGCAGAAAGAAGCGGTTCTCCACCAGTCAAACTAATACTATCGTGCAATCCCGGTTGATTTTGCCTTTCCACCCATGACAGCAAATCTGTTAGCATTACCGGATTGGGATGAGTTTCAAAATCGCGCCATCCCGGCGTTTTTTCAATTTGACAAACTTCTGGAACGCTCCAAGTATGAGCGCTATCGCAAAAATGGCAGCGCAAATCGCACAACGCAAAACGAATGAAAATTTGGCGCGTACCCACATTCATTCCTTCGCCTTGAATGGCGGAGAACACTTCAATTAAACGCGCTTTTGGTGGTGCGGCGATTTGCGTTGCCATATTTTTATCTCTAAATTTCAGAAGCAGCTCGTTCGATTAAGCGCCGAGCTACAGTTTGAGTACCCGTGTGTTCAAAGTAGTTGGTTGTCATGTCCAGAAAGGCAGCGACATAATCCAGTTTATCATCAGCGATATCCACATATTTTTTGAGATTGCCAAGAAACATTTGTGGCGTTAAATGGCGAGAACCTACAAAATTATTCATCCAGCCTTGCACTGATGCGAAACTTGCGCCAATAAAGCCCAATTTATCTCCCGTACTACCTCCCGGAATTAAATTACTCAAACTTTGGAAAGTGGAATTTTGTTGTAAAAGAGAAGGATTAAGCCCACCTAAAGTTGATTGTACCTTGGAGACAAAATCCGGGCCAAGGGGAACCAGACCATCAACGCAAACTAAAGCAGCCATTCTAATGAGAGACTCATGATGATAACTGCTCAACGCCGCTTTAAAATCACTAATCTCGATCGCAGGCGAGCCGTTCATCTTTGCAAAAGCGATTAGCTCTGCTACTAATTTTATCGCTAAATCGATAGTTTGAATTGTATCAGCCTTGGGAGTTAGCTTGTTTAAGAAAGACAGAAAACCGACTTTTTCGCCAATTTTGTTAGCCATTGCGGCTGCACCCAGCGCCGTATCCGCGTTATCTACGGTTTGGTATATCCACAAAGCTTGCTGGTATCCTTGCGAGCGATCGCTATACAAATCGATCGCGCGATCGCGTATTTTTTTCACTGTTTTATTATTGGTTTCTCCTGTCACAGCGCGAATAGTATTTTCAAACCCGACTAAGTTTTCCCACTCACCCGGAGCAACCGAATCCAAAGCTCGCAGCAAATAAACGGTTACATTGCTAGTCGGGAGTTTATCAACCAATTCATTAATAGGTTTAGTCTGACTCATCGCGATTTGGAATTTGTAATTTTAGATTGGAGATTGCTTGTGTATTTAGAACGAACCCTGCTTTTTTATGATTCCTTGTGGGTGCATCTCACTTTCACACAACTACTATTATCTACCATTTGAAATAGCAGCTTTTCGGATACTGAGAAAGAGATGCACCCTGAAGACAACTTTTTTCTAAATTTCGGCAACAGCTCGTTCAATTAACCGACGAGCTAAAGTTTGAATGCCTGTGTGTTCGTAATAATTCGTTGACACATCCAGGAAAGCACCGAGATAATCCAGCTTATCATCGCTAAATTCGATAAAGTTGGATAGATTCTGGGCAACTTTTTGCGGTGTCAAACCGCGAGATTTAACAAAATCACCCATCCATCCAGAAACCGAACCAAAGCTTTCGTTAATAAAACCGAGTTTACCGTCAGAATTACCGCCAGGAATCTGATCTTTGACACCTTGGAAACTTTGATTTTGTTCCAATTCTTGCGGACTCATGTTATTGAATCTCGACAGAACCATTTGGATAAAGTCAGGGCCAAGAGGAATCAGACCATCAAAGCAAACTAGCGCCGCCATCCGCATCAAAGATTCGCCGCTGTAGTCGCCTAGAGATGCTAAGAAATCGCCAATGCTGTCGCCGGGAATACCGTTAATTTGACAGAAGGCAACCAATTCAACTACTAACTTAACAGCTAGGTCGATCGTTTGCGCTTTTTCTGCTTTGGGAGTGATGTTACCGAGAAATCCGAGCAGAGGAACTTTCTCGCCAACTTTGTTGGCTAAAGCAGCTGCACCCAACGCAGAAGAAGCTCGATCGACTGATTGATACAGCCATAAAGCTGTTTGGTATCCCTGCGATTTGTCGTTGAACAAATAGACGGCGCGTTCGCCAATTTGTTGGATAAAAGCTGGGTCTGTTTCACCTGTAACGGCGCGAATTGTGTTATCGAAACCAACCAAATTTTGCCACTCGCCTGGAACGACAATATCAAGCGATCGCAACGCCATCACAGTCATACCGCCAGAGGGCAGTTCATCAACTAATTGATAAATCGTTTTGCTCACAAAAAATCCTTGTTTGATGGTTGTTATCGGAAAAGTTACTGCACAAAAATTTACTTGAGTTGGGCAATTCCACTCAAGTTAAATTTTTGCAGCCAAGTGACGCGATCGTTCTTGGTAAAAGATGGATCGCGGGATGCCACTTTTACTTGGTAGCGATTATTTACGAGGACTCCTGTAGCGTTACCGGGAGCTTCGGCTGCTGGATAACCGCCAATTTTTTCGGTACTTTGCTGGTATTTCTTCTGAGCGTCTGGAGTGCTGACCGTATCGTTAATAGACATCACGGCAACATTCTTACCATCTTTATTCAACTTATACTCAGCAAATCCTTTCTTTTCCTGTGCTGGTACTACTTGGTAGCCGTCAGCAGACTTAGGAAAGAATTTATTAAAGCTGCTACCTTGTTCGGCATTCTTGGCAACTGCCGGCGTAGCCCCTCTTTGAGTGCTTTGCTTTTGTGTTTGGGCATATGGGGACGTATCTTGCGCCCGACAGGAGGTGGAGGTGACCAGCAACAACACAGCCAGTAATAATGCTGGTATAATTCTACGCAAACGATTGAAATTCATCGTATTCTCCAGATGACTGGGGTTATAGTTTTAATTTTGGCTTACGGTTGGGCTGTTTGTGTGGGGGGCTCTCGATCGGAGACTGGGACTGGGGATATTCGATCGCGAATCCCTGCAATCATTAAAAACAGAATTTGTCAATATATAGAAAGTTAGTTTCTGGTAGAGTATGGAATAATTATTTTGGATGAATGTTGTCAGTCACTGTAACGCAGTATTTTTGGAAACAGCAGCATCATATTGTCACTTGATATGATGTCTTTATATTGTTTCCATAATTGGCTAAATTCCGGCGGTAGATTTTCGGGTTAAATTCTTGGAAGAGAGTCCTCAAATTCAAGCTCCCCCTCGTTTAAGCGTGCTGGAGGCAGTTGCCTTCAAGCAAAACTTTCAACAGCTTTGCCAGGGAAGCCCGCTTCCCAGCCAAATTATCATTGATTTCAGCCAAACCACTTTTATGGATAGTAGTGGTTTGGGTGCCCTTGTCAGCAATCTCAAAACTGCCCAGCAGCAAGGAATTCAATTAGTACTCCGCAACGTGCGACCTCAAGTTATGGCGGTGCTGTCCCTGACCGGATTAAACCAAGTCTTTACGATCGAGGAAATCAGCGAAATCAATCCTCCCACCGTAACCCGTCGCCAAGAATTTCAGCCACCAGTTACCCATCCTTCTGTCCGTTCCTGGCTTAAACGTGTCATAGACATTGTGGGGGCGCTGGTAGGTTTGCTAATTACGGCCCTTTTGTTTATTCCCATCGCCGTTGCTATTAAGCTCAATAGTCCAGGCCCAATTTTCTTCGGTCAAATTCGCTGCGGTTGGATGGGAAAGCGCTTTCGGATGTGGAAATTTCGCTCGATGTGCGTTAATGCGGAAGCACTCAAGTCAACCGTTAAAAACCAAATATCCGGCCCACTATTCAAAAATGATCGTGACCCTCGCATTACAAAAGTTGGCCGCTTTTTACGGCGCACAAGTTTTGATGAATTACCTCAATTTTGGAATGTGCTAAAAGGCGAAATGAGTTTAGTTGGCACTCGTCCGCCCACACCAGATGAAGTGGAAAAGTACGAGGTTCCAGAATGGCAGCGTTTAGATGTCAAACCGGGGATGACTGGGGAATGGCAGGTGAGCGGGCGCTCTCAAATTCGCAGTTTTGAGGATGTGATTCGTTTGGATTTGAAATATCAAAAAAACTGGAGTCTCATGTATGATATGAAGCTCATTTTAAAAACTATTGTCGTTGTGTTCCTAAAAAATAGTGGGGCAGTTTAAGCAATTGAAATTTTTAGATTTTAAATTGAATTTCAATCTAAAATCTAAATTTACCTAAAGAAACC
>NZ_JACJUP010000357.1:0-5620 GCF_014748295.1 Planktothrix sp. FACHB-1355
CCGTACCGACAAACCCTTCCAGTCATTTTACACCGACAGCGACGCCAAGTTCTACAGCCAGCACCGCTACGATGTCAGCAAACTAGAACCCGTCGTCGCCAAACCCCACTCCCCAGACAACCGCGCCTTAGCACGAGAATGTCGCGATGTCAAGATCGATCGCGTTTATATCGGTTCCTGCACTGGCGGCAAAACCTCCGATTTTGTGAGCGCCGCCCGTATAATCAAAGGTCATAAGGTGAAAGTTCCCACCTACATAGTGCCTGCAACTCAGAAAGTTTACGAAGATTTGTTTACCCTCAAACACGAAGGACAAACTTTATCTGAAATTTTCTTAGAAGCTGGTTGTATCGAACCCGCCGCACCTTCCTGCGCCGCTTGTTTGGGTGGCCCAAAAGATACCTTCGGACGCATGAACGAACCGGAAGTTTGCGTTTCCACAACCAATCGTAACTTCCCCGGTCGTATGGGTAACAAACAAGCGCAAATTTATCTCGCTTCGCCATATACAGCAGGTGCTTCCGCGCTGACTGGATATGTCACCGATCCGAGAGAATTTATTTAAACGCAGAGGTACGCAAAGGTAAACACAGAGGTACACAGAGATAGTTTTGAGTTAATCGAATTTATCCTAATTCAAAAGTAAAATCTTCCTCTGCGTTACTCTGCGTTTACCTTTGCGTTCTCTGCGTTAAAAATCCGATCGTTCAAATATTAAAGTGTTATGACTCAATCTAAAACTCCTGCAAGTATTCATGTCCTAGCTAAACCTACAGGCGCAATTTGCAATCTAGATTGTTCCTATTGTTTCTTTTTAGATAAAGAATTATTATATCCTAAAAGTAAATTTAGGATGAGCGATGAAGTACTGGAGAATTATATCCGTCAACTAATCGAATTTCATCGCACACCACAGGTATCGGTAGCATGGCAAGGGGGAGAACCAACCCTGATGGGGATTGATTTTTTTAGGAAAGCGATCGCATTTCAAGAAAAATACAAAAAACCCGGCATGACCTTTGAAAATTCCATGCAAACAAACGCCACATTACTAAACGATGAATGGTGCGAATTTTTTAAAGAAAATAATTTTTTGCTGGGAGTTAGTATTGATGGCCCTCGCGAACTCCACGATGCCAACCGAGTAGACAAGGGAGGTAAACCAACCTTCGATAAGGTAATGCGAGGTTTGCGACTATTGCAAAAGCATGGTGTTGAATTTAACGTACTAACCACCGTCAACAGAGTTAATGGCGATTATCCTCTCGAAGTTTACCGCTTTTTGCGAGATGAAGTCGGCGCAAACTGGATGCAATTTATACCCATAGTAGAGCGGATAAACGAAGATGGTCTTACCCTCTACCAAAAAGGAAATACTGTATCCGATCGATCTGTCAAAGCCGAACAATACGGTCAATTTCTAATTGCTATTTATGACGAATGGGTTCGTAATGATGTCGGCAAAGTTTACATACAGGGTTTTGAAGCTGCATTAAGCAATTGGTTAGGTCTTGGTTTTTCGGGAGTTTGCTTATTCGATGCTACCTGCGGTAAAGCTTTAGCATTTGAACATAATGGCGATCTTTATTCTTGCGATCACTTTGTCGAACCTGATTATTTGCTGGGTAATATCCAACAAGATTCGATGCGGGATTTAGTTGTTTCCCCGCAGCAACAAAAGTTTGGCAAAGATAAGTCAGATAGCCTACCGAAGTATTGTCGCAACTGCGATGTGCGTTTTGCTTGTCACGGCGAATGTCCCAAAAACCGATTTATTAATACACCAGATGGAGAACCGGGATTAAATTATCTCTGTGCGGGATATAAAGCCTTTTTCCACCATATCGATCGTTCAATGCAAATTATGGCAGAGCTGGTGCGTCGCAAATATCCAGTTAAGTTAATCATGTCTATTTTAGCAGAAGAAGAAGCCAAATTTGCCAAAGCACGTCCTAACGATCCCTGTCCTTGCGGTAGCGAGTTAAAGTTTAAGAAATGTCATGGTAGCAAAGAAATTAGCAGCAAGGAGAAGGCGAAACGGCGATAAGGGAAACTAGGAGATGCTTCGGATAGCTTTATGCAACTGAAACTGACTATAAATTCTTGCTTCAGATGATTGTTTTGGATGTAAAAAAATAATGGGTTCGGTTTTTCCGATAATTACAGTTCCACCAGACGCGCCTGAATACGATGAACCAATAAGAACAAAAGAAGAAGAAGCGTTCTGGTTTCACGAACAGAATTTAGGTCTTTGCCTTTATAAAGAAGCTAGACTTAATACAGGAGAAGATTGGGCAGAGAAAATTGCATCAGAGTTATGTACTTTTCTTAGGCTACCTCATGCAGAGTACGATCTGGCAACATATAACGGTAAACGCGGCACTATTTCACGATCGTTTGTACCAGAAGGAGGAACTTCTATCGTTGGTATTGAAGTTCTTGCTCGGTTAGTACCAGACTATCCGACAAATGCTAGAGATTTGTCCAGACACACAATAGATATAGTATTTAATGCTCTTAATGATTCCTCTGTCCAGTTACCTATGGACTGGACACCACCAGAAGGCATTAAAACTGCGGTGGATGTTTTTGTGGGATACTTACTTTTGGATGCTTGGGTTGGGAACAGCGATCGACACCATCAAAACTGGGGATTGATACAATACAAAGGACTATCAGCAAAGGTGCAAACCACTTATCTCGCGCCAACATACGACCACGGTTCCTGTCTGGGTCGGGAATTGCCTGATGAAAAACGCCTTTTGAAGCTTAACAACGGCTCTGTCGAAGGATATGTGACAAAATGCCCCTCCTACTTTTATGCTAAAGTTGAGGGTGATAAACGAAAACTCAAGACTTTCGAGGTGTTTCGTGAAGTGGCGGGTCGCTATCCTGATGCGGCCTCAGTATGGCTGGAGTATCTAGCAAAGGTGTCGCTTAGTGATACCTTAGACTTGTTTCGCCGTATTCCAAGCGATCGCATCTCAGAAACTGCAATTAAATTTGCCCAAAAAGTCCTTGAGTTAAATCAAAACAGGTTACTCGATCTGCGTAATATACAGTAATTATGAAAACGCTTTTTTTGGCTTGGCAAGATGCAAATACTGGAGATTGGTTTCCCATCGGAAAATTAACTTATGATGGGAAAATGTACGAGTTTGCTTATACAAAAGGTATTCTTGCAGCCATAGAAAAGTGTGGATTTGAACCACTATACTCATTACCAGACCTGAATAAATTATACAGATCGGTTGAACTTTTTCCTTTATTTTCCAATCGAGTGCTGTCGCGATCGAGACCAAACTACAAAAATTTTGTGGAATTATTGAATCTACCTCAGTACGAAGACGATCCCATTACATTGCTAGCTCGTAGTGGTGGGCAAAAGGCAACTGATAAGTTTGAGGTATTTCCCTGTCCAGAACGGGATGAAAATGGATTGTACCATGTCCACTTTTTTGTCCGGGGATTGCGACATTTACCACCAGCATCTCTCGATAGAATTAACAAACTTCAGAAGAATGAATTATTGCGGTTGGTTCACGATTTTCAAAATCCTTACGATCGCAAAGCTTTGATGTTACGGACAAACGAAACTTTTCTAGGCGATTTATACCCTGTAGGTTATTGCCCTCGCTATTTGGTAGATGATGCCTTCAATTTTATCGGCCAAAATCCAGAACTCGTACATATCCAAGTAGAGCGTGTTAACCCAGCACCAACACCGCTCCAGTTCCGTTTGTTATGCAATATGACTGCGCCTTGGCCTGATAATTTTCACCCCTTTTCTAGCTCAATGTATCAGCCGCTCCGTGCTGATATTGCAACTGGAACTAGAGCAAATTAAATCTGGTCAATCGAGTTAACATGACATAAAGGAACGATAAACTATGCCAAGCTTAACATTACGTCAGCGTGTAGGAATGGTTCCACTTTTAATTCAGGGTAGTAAAGACCGATCGGGTCTGTTACTTTTTTTAAACATCACTTGTGTCTGGACGTAAAAGAACCAAAGTTTTCTCTCTTCCAATCAAACTCGCCATTTTTCATCTATTTCTGTCGCCAAATCACAGAGTTCTTTAGCTTTTTTTTCAGCATCTTTAGCAAGTTCTAGCAGTTCTAGCAGTGTCTTTTCATCCGGTAATTTTTTCATTGTTATCTGCTGCTTCCAGGTTGGCTTCATGCAAGCGTTTTTGATACTTTAAAGATATTGCTGTCGCGAAATCGCTCATTTCTTTAGCTTTTTGTTCCGCTAGTTTAGCAATTTGTAAAATTTCTTCTAGTTCTGCTTGTTGCTTATCGGTTAAAGATTGCTGTGTCATCTTAAATTATCCAAACGAGTCATAACTGTATTAACCAACATTTTAGTATCTAGCACCCTTCCCAGCAACTCTGCTAAATCTTCTCCTGCTTCCTAAATTACCTGCGATCGCACATTTTCAGGTAAAATACTATCAACAGTAATCTGGATGCGTCTTCTGGAGTTTTCTACGAATAATAACGCATTACTAAGGGTAGCAAATAATCCAATCAGAGTAACGTTGTCTGGAAAACGCAAGAATAGGCTTCTTATAATGTTAGACCTTCACTTGCGTCCCGCTCGATTCGATCTAGTTCTTGGTATAGTCTGTCAATGAGAGTTTGTATTTCTGAGGGAATAGTCATCTATGTCTTAATTTTACAGAAAATCGGCATACTGAATGAACTTAATTATTCGACTGCGATCGCGCTTTTGATGGGATGCGATCGCACCTTACTACTACTATTCATTCTCACCAGCTTTTTGTTTTGCTGCTTCTCTAATTTTATGGAGACGTTTTTCATATTTTTCTGCAAAATCTTCTGCCAATTCACACAGATTTTTAGCTTGCTGTTCGAGAGTTATGGCAAGTTCAAGACTATCTGCCAAATCTGCTATTTGCTTTTCATTCAGGGTTGGTTGTAGCATTATCTATTCTCCAAACGACTCTTCAGCCTGTTAGCATTTATTTTAGCTTCTAATACTTGACCCCGTATAGTTGCCAAATCTTCCCCTACTTCCTGAATTAGATCGGAAGTCGCCCTCTCACTACACAAAAATATCGGTTTGGGGAAATGCGATCGCTAATTAACCCAAGTTCCTAGTTATTAATTTTGAATATTTTTTTAGGCTGTAGGGTGCGTCAGAGCGCAAAATTCTGGATATAATCACTAATTTTATGACTCTGACGCACCCTACTCAATATAACTAAGTATGTTGTTACGCTTTAGCGCTTTAGGGTTGTTTGATTACGACTGGGATTAAAGCGCTCAAGCGCAACAACGTACCTTTTAACTCGCAGCTGTAGCTTCTGCTTTCACAGTCGCATAAGCCCAATCTAACCAAGGAAGTAACGCTTCCAGATCGGCAGTTTCTACCGTTGCGCCTCCCCAAATTCGCAATCCTGGGGGTGCAGCGCGATAGGCTGCGATATCATACGCAACTTTCTGCTTTTCTAGCAGTTTCGCCAATTTTTTGGCGTATTTGGCTTGGTCTTCGCCACTCAGATTAGTGAACCAAGAATCGATAATTTTCAAGCAAATGGAAGTACAAGAACGAATTTCCGGTTTTTCGGCTAGAAAATCAGCCCAATCGCTTTTT
>NZ_JACJUP010000358.1:0-5692 GCF_014748295.1 Planktothrix sp. FACHB-1355
TCATCTAAAGTATAATCGGAAAGAGGACGATCGGCTGCTATTTCCATTTTGATGATGCGCTGAATAAATCGCTCGTTTGTTCCCTGCAAAGCGGCTGAAGGATCGAGGTCATACCAACGCGCCAGGTTAATTATTACAAACAGCAAATCCCCTAATTCTTCTTCTTGCCTCCGTTTTTCTTCATGTCCGACCGCGTGTTTTAATTCTGCCAATTCTTCCTTAAATTTATCCCAAACACCTTCAATATTCGGCCATTCAAACCCAGCAGCAGCAGCTTTTTGAGAAATTTTCATTCCCGCCATCAACGGTGGCAAAGTTCGCCCATAGCGACTTAACTTAGAACTTAGTAACTGCGGTGCGTCCGTCGCTTCACCTTTTTCTGCGGCTTTAATTTCTTCCCAATTTTGACGTACTTCTTCCGCACTTTCAACTTGCACATCGCCAAACACATGAGGATGTCTGCGAATCAGTTTTTCTGTAATCCCTTCAGCAACTTCAGTTAAACTAAATTGACCGCAATCGCTAGCAATTTGAGCTTGCAATACTACTTGTAATAGTAAATCTCCCAATTCTTCTGCGATCGCATCCTTATCCCCACCGCGAATCGCATCCACCACCTCGTAAGCTTCTTCGATCACATAAGGAATCAGAGATTGGGGCGTTTGGGCCAAATCCCACGGACAGCCACCATCAGGCGATCGCAACTTCGCCACCACATCAATTAACCTTTGCAATGCTGCTAAACTAGAATCTTCAGCCATCTTTCCTCTGCGTTCTCTGCGTCTTGGCGGTTCGTTTCTTCACCCTCACTGGCGAAGATTTCCGCCTGCCCTTCTTCCTCTTAGGCATGATAGCCTTTAACCCACCACTTTTAAAGCGCTTGTAAGCAGAACCGCTCCAATCGGATAAAGAATGGCTCATCGCTCCCAATTCTAAACCGATATACAAAGCGATCCACTCGTTATAGTGTTGCACAAGGGAAGCCAAAACTAACTTAGCGAGTTCCTGCCAACTGGCGATCGCCACTCCCAACCATTCCGCCACCAAGCACAAAACCGACCCCAGCGCAACTATGCCACAGATAAGATAGACCGATCGCAACGCCGTACCGATAATTGGCCCATGCGATAAAAAAGACCGATGGCGCAGGCTTCTTTGATAAGGAATCCATATCCAGCGCAACCAACCCCAGCGTTGGAACTGCCGCGAGTAGATATCCAAATCCGGCCCAAACATCAGTCCCCCGAACAGAAACCCGCCTGACACAAGCAAAGTCAGGTTCCCACTCTGCGTCTGTCCGAACGTGAAACCCGCGACAACAGGTAAACTCCATAAAGTTATGCGATCGTGCGTTCCACCACTTGGCATTTTAAAAATAGTCTGCTACTATATGTAATTGTGCGCTGAAAACGGGCGGTTAGCTCAGTTGGTAGAGCGCCTGCCTTACAAGCAGGATGTCACTGGTTCGAGTCCAGTACCGCCCATACCTCCAGCCGTTTTCACTGGTACACAGTGGTACAAAATTGGTACACGCATTTATAAGGGTTTTAGCCTCTCGTCACCAGCATAATATCACTGTTTTTAGATGTAATTGTTTCAAACTCGCCATAGCCATCTTGCAATTAAGGTGGCTTTTGTAATTTAAAGAAGTTCCTAGACAAATGGAAGCATCAAGAATAAATGAACAGCCAGAATTAAAAACTAAAATTCAACAAGCAAACGAAACCTTTGCCAGTTCTATGACAGGTAAAATAGCTGAAGTCAAAATTTTCGGTAGTGATTTCAGCCAAGCTAAACTCAAAGAAGTTCAAAATTGTGCGATCGCGATCCAGAGGCGGTAGTTAATGAGTTTATTGAGTTAATCAGTAAGTAATTGATGTTTTAGGAGATTACAAGTAAAAAAAGAGTAAACATTCACCTTTTATGATTAGCATTAGTCGATTTGGTGCGATCGCCTTTTCCAGAGCAAACTCAACAAGAGAAAGCGATCGCACGTTGGGAAAAGTTTCGCAGCAATACCCATTTGCCCTTAATGATGGCTGATTCTGTGGGTGCGATCGTCTTTTCTGGATGCGATCGTAGTTTATCAATATAATTAATCGGAGCATTTTGCAGGCGAATATAGCATTGGTGTGGATGTGCCTCAACGCCACCATTTAGCTACATCCTGAATAGCATGAAAAAGGTCTTCCAGTACTGCTTCACCACCTAAAGCAAAGATTACTGGCTCTAACTCTGCCAAGTCTCTCAACAAGTTTGGGCGAGTGCGGAGAGATAGAGAGTGGAGTGTATCTTTCCAGAGGGAAAAAAGTTTAACTTCTGGCATCTGTGACAGATGGGGAGCTAAAGCTCTCAGGGCTTCGGCGCGATTGTACTCTTCCTCAATGGCTTGGGCAGCTTTGAGGGCTTCGGGTAACATCTCTGGCAGTTTGGGAGCTATTGCAATCAGGACTCGGACGCGATTACACTCAGACTCAATGGCTTGGGCAGCTTTGAGGGCTTCGGGTAACATCTCTGGCAGTTTGTCTGCTATTGCTCTCAGGGCTTCGGCGCGATAATACTCATGCTCAATGGCTAGGGCAGCTTTGAGAGCTTCGGGTAACACCTCTGGCAGTTTGTCTGCTATTGCACTCAGGGCTTCGGCGCGAAGATACTCAGACTCAATGCCTTGGGAAGCTTTGAGGGCTTCAGGTAACAAAGTTTCTGGCAGTTTGGGAGCTATTGCAATCAGGGCATAGGCGCGATACCTCTCATCCTCAATGGCTTGGGCAGCTTTGAGGGCTTCGGGTAACAAACTTTCTGGCAGTTTGGGAGCTATTGCAATCAGGGCTTCGGCGCGATACCTCTCATACTCAAAGGCTTGGGCAGCTTTGAGGGCTTCGGGTAAAAAAGTTTCTGGCAGTTTGGGAGCTATTGCACTCAGGGCATCGGCGCGATACCTCTCATCCTCAATGGCTTGGGCAGCTTTGAGGGCAGATTGTAGTGCTTTTTCTTTGAGAATTACAGACAAGCAATTTTCTATCTCTGCTAGTTCCGTAAGAGCTGTTACTTTCTGCTGTGGCTCTGGAATCTGCAAAGCATAAGCTAAACCCTGTTCTGGAGTCCACACCTGTTTTCTCACCAGTGCCACCAGCAAAGCAGGAGGAATATTTTTCGCCAAGCTATTCAGGGAAGCAACAATCAGCGCATAGCGGCATTGCCAACCAATAATTTTAGAGGTTGGCGTTTGATTGGCATCCACTATTTCCCAAATCCGAGAAATATCGCTGATATAGCCAGCCGTTTGTCCTAAACGTTCTCGCGCTTCATACCAACCATTGCGACCATTGGCGGCTGTCTCCCGTAGCAGTTGGTGAATTTCTTCTGTCCATTGCGCTTGCTCTAAATGCCACACTAAACGCTGATGAATGTAGCCATCATCAGCCAAAGTATGCCATTGCCCATTTTGAGTTTTCTGCTGATATCGTGCTAATAACTTTCTGTGAGCTTCAGGTAAACTAATCCCTATCCCTGCTGTAGATGTCAGCAGTCGGCGGGCAACATCGTGTAACAAGTCGTGCATCCGATAGCTATTCCAACTAGCACCCGCGATTTCTACAGGTGAGTTAGATTGCAATAGCGCGTCATTCCATAACAGTTCCAAACGCTTTTTAGCATCTGTAACAGAAATATCCCAAAGATTTGCCGTCATCGGTGCGGTGATGGTGACATCTTCAGGTAATACCCCCAACCAGATAAAATTGTGCCAAGCTGCTTCGCTATAGTCTTTTAGTGCTTTCAGACTCAAATTGAAGGTTGCTTCTAAAGCTTGCTTGCTGCGAGGTCCTTCTAACTCTTCTAATCTGGCTACCTCTGCCTTTAAAGCTGCTTCTAATTCGCTCCAAGCTACTCCCCGCTTTACTCTGGCTGCCACCAAGTTCAAAGCAAGTGGTAAATATCCTACTGCTTTAGCAACCTGTAAAGCTTCTTGTCCTTCTCCTGTGATTAATTCCCGTTCTAAAGATTTCGACAATAATGCCAGAGACTCCTCTGGTGTCATCAAATTTAGTTCTGTTAGTTTCGCTGTTACACCATCAGCCACATCAACTCGACGCGAGGTCACGATTACCTGAGATTGGGAACTGGCGACTAAGAAGGGCTTAAGGTGGTCTGAGTCCCAAACGTCATCAACAACTAACAGAACAGCTTTTTCTTGCAGTAAGCCGCGTAAATGATTTGAGGTTTCTTCGATGGTTCGTGCCGGAAATTCGTAGTCTCCGAGAGCTTTTACCCAACTACTTAGCAGTGAGATAATATCAGGAGTTTGACCTAATGTAGCCCACAGCACCCCGCCAGAGAAACGCTTTTGAATATCAGTATCGTGAGCTAAGGCAGCAACTAAGGTCGTCTTGCCAATTCCCCCTAAGCCATGCAATGCACTAACTAATAAAACGCCAGAATTAGAGGTGGTATTCGCCAACAAACCAGCTTTAAGACTGCGGCTAATGTCAGGGCGATCGACAAAATTAGTAGGTAAATTTGGTGCTTGGAAAGGTCTATCGACTGGACGACGATAATTAATAGTTAGATTACCGCCTACAACGCCAACTAAAATATTGCCATCGCCTTTTGAATTTTGAACAACATTATCTTCTTTATAACTAGAAATTGGTTGTGCAGATTGAAACTCAGATTTAGTTTTTTCCTCAAGTTTAGCAATGTTAGTATTCTTTGCATAAATATTATTAGTTTTATGGCTTAACTCATGCCCAAATCCGCGCCTTATCTTGCGACGTTTTTTACTAAAAGAACGAGCTAACTTAGAGAGAATTATATATATGCGTTTGAGAAGCTTTCTCAAATATCTTTTCAGCACTACTTTAGCCTCATATCTTCTATTCTCATTAACTAATTGATAGTTCCATCTCCTTGAACTACTGCAATCGACTTATTGTAATCACCAGTCACATTCTGTGCAACATTATAAGTATTAATAGCCTTCGCAACGGTTTCGGGATTTTCCTCTAACAACCGAGCTATTTCAGCAGCTAAAGCTCGATCTTCGTCTAACAATTTTTTCAGTTGTTTCTGAAGAGTCTCTTTAGCATCGTCATCTTTGGGAGAGTTGGCTAATTCCTCTGCTGCACCTTTTGCCATTGGCTTTGCTTCTACCTTCGGCTGCAACTTAGTCCACAAAGCCTTTGCTTTTTCCCATGCACCAGCACCCAACCCTTCACCCAATTTTTTACCTGCCTCTTCTGCGGCTTTTTCCCCTGCCTTCAAAAGGTAGGGTAAGAAAGGAGTTAAGAAAGCCGTCAACGTTACTACATCCATCTGCTAACTCCAGTGCAATTATTTGACTAGGATCATTTTCTACTTTATTCTTCTATACATGAGTCCGCCCAGATTTTTTTTGTAAATTTTTATTAAAATAGCTATATGTAACTGTAGCAGTCAGCAATCCCAAAGAGTTGGGTCTGCATCCAAGACGACGAGGACACGCACGCCCAAATTATGGTGCAACTGAAAAGGGGTGGGAATTTATACTAAATTTCTACAACCTTAATTCCAGACTAAAATTCTTAAACAAGATCTTTCCCAATTCCTTAAAATTTGACAGAAACAACAGGGATATACAGCGGTTCCCGCTGTAAAGAGGTACAATAAGATATGATTGTTGTAGTCAAAGCTAATGAAAGCATATTCCCTCGAT
>NZ_JACJUP010000359.1:0-5648 GCF_014748295.1 Planktothrix sp. FACHB-1355
CTGGGTTGCCCATAGAACGATATGGTTTGGAACGGGTGCGCGATACAAAACCACAGTTTGGCTTGTCTGCGGTAGAGCGAAAAGAAAATGTGGCCGGGGCGTTTGAATTGGGAAAAGGATTTTCGCAGCGTCGTCCTGCTTCAGCAATCCTGTTGTTAGACGACATTTATACGACTGGAGATACTGCAAGGTCTGCTGCCCATACGCTGCACCAACATGGAATACGAATCTATGGCATAGCAGCGATCGCTACTCCTGGGCCAACTAATTCTTTCGATCGCACTAAACTGGAAACCTAAGTTAGTTGCAGCTATTCTGAGATGCGACCCGAGCAAATCGCCAAAAATAGATCTATTCCGGTAAATTAACTTTATAATTGAACAATTTGCTTTTTGCCAAAATATTGCCCTTCATGATGATTAAAGCTTTTGCTGCTCGTTTTAGCCAAGCCCTGCTCGTTCCTGCAACCTTGCTGGCAGTTTGCTTAAGTACACTGACAGTTCGGGCTCAAACTCAAAGTCGGTTGTATAACCCTATTTCCTTACCAGCTAATAATGAAATTACCGATTCCCTCTCGGACAAGGATATTCCCACGGGCCAAGGCGGTTTTGCCCGCGACTATGCCGTAACTTTGAATACAGGAGACAACGTGGCGATCGATCTCACATCCGAAAACTTTGACACGATCGTCACCTTGCTGGCTAAAAACGGCACGACGGTTGCGGAAAATGATGACGGGCCCGACGGCAGCACCAACTCGCTGCTGTTCACTCGCATTAAAGATAACGGCACTTACATTATTAGAGTGCGGGCATTTGGGGAAACAGCGGGTGGTGAATTTAAGCTCAAAGTAACGCGCTTGCGGGAGATTTAAGAAATCGGGAAATTACTTTCATCCCATTCTAGAGTCCGGTGAGGAGACAGAGTAGTAAAGCTTCCGTCCACTCCACGACAGCGCCATAGGTATCGCCGGTATGACCGCCTAATTTGTGATTAAACCACGCACCGGTTAGAACGGCGATCGCACTACCACCAAAAACCATACCTGCTGCCATCAGCCAGCTGCGCTCATCGACAATAACTAAAAACCCGCTCAGTCCCAGCAGCAGGACGAAACCAGGAATGAGGTCGGAAGCTGAAGGGTTGGATTCCTTATGAATTGCGCCTTTCCCGGTAGGCTTGAGGTAGGGATAGCAGATTATAGCCACCAATTGCCCCCAACGTCCCCAACCTGCCGCCGCCATCAAAGCCAACCAGCGGTAAGAATCAATATCTCTTAAAGCAACTGTTTTCAATAACAAAATAGCGATCGCCGCCATCGCGCCAAAAGCCCCCGTCACGCTGTCAGACATCACCTCTAGGCGACGTTGGGGATCTGGTACTGCCAGCCCATCTGCCGTATCCATTGCACCATCCAAATGCAATCCGCCTGTGACGGCAATCCAAGCCACGATCGCAAGGGCAGACCGGGTAAGTATCGGCATACCCAGCAGATGCAGCCCAGCATCCAGCAGCCCTAAAATTCCGCCAATCGCCACTCCTACGAGTGGGGCGAGGCGGGCTATGCCCCGGAAAGCTAGCGTCCAACTAATGGGGACGGGCAGACAGGTGTAAAAGGCGATCGCCGCAGCCAGCGTACTTGTCTGCTGATGCCAAAACTGACGAACCCATCTAACCCAGTGTCGATGACTCATATCGGAACTACTCTCGTTTACCTAAAGGTACAACGGGAATTCTGAAAAATTTAGCCATTTTGTTAAAAAATTAAAAGCTCCTTGCATAGGCTTTTGAATGGTAATAAAGGATTATAGATTGTAAATTGCTCATATGCTCATTTTATCGCTTGTTAATCAGCTTTATCTTTCTCATACTCGCATATGCGCCAAATTATCCCCTTTAATATCCCACCTCCGGCATTTGGCGCAGTGAATTACGTAAATTTAATGATGGGTTGGCTAAAAAATCTAGGATAAGATGATCTCGTTAATAAGATTTGTCTGGTAAGCATTCGCAAAATATTTGTTGAGATTGCCAGCAGATTTTATTTTCATCGTCAGATTTCTAACTCGCGCTGCCCCTAACCTTGTATTCCCGCTGGCAATTATCTATCCCAGGGATAGGTGTACGCTTTCTCTCTCAAGGATTAAGTTGGTCTGTAGGGCTTGACCCTGCTGTTACATTTAACCATTTTCTGCAAATATGAAGGCTCATTGAGACTAGAGGTATTTTCCTTATGAGTCAAGATCAATTCCCTACCCAGCTGCCTGCCCCTTGCATTATAGATACCGGCACTATCGTTAACAAGTTAGATATGCGGAGAATTTTAACGGATTTGCGCCATGTCCGTTACCTCCACATTCAGGACGGTAAATTACAAAGCGAGGGAGAAGGTTTTGTGCTGGAAGTTTTTGGCGATCCCAATCGAGCAACCTTAGTTGCTAACCATGCCCTCTATCTTAATGTCTACAGTTTTGATTGCCTGGATCTGAAGCAGTCTCCCCAGTGCGAATGTTATTTCGATCTAGTGCAAGATAGTCGTAGATTGCGGCTGATTCCCCTATCGAATCCACTGCAAGAGGCAGTAGGTGACAATTTCAACGAAGCTGACTTGGAAGCGGTGGTCGATCGAGTCCTTTCAGCGAAATGGGATCTTAATATTGACGATGATAACGATTACTCTTTTTGAACTATTCCCCGTAAATTGCCAGAACCATACTCTGAGCTTTCTGTCTACTTTTATGAGTTGGAGAGAGAATAAGAGAGTTTAACTCCCGTATTCTCTCCCTTGATGCTTTCAACCTTACTCGCTTTGAGGAGAAAGATAGGTATAACGACCGAGACTGCGTTCGTAATTTTGCAGCAACAGTTGAGATTCTTGCAAGGTAATTCGTTTTTCTTGAAGTGCTTGTTCGCAACGTTGACGAATACTTTCTACAAGGTCTTCAGCATCGTATTGAACATAGCTGACAACTTCGCTCATCGTGTCACCTTTGACAACGTGTTCGATTTGGTATCCTTTGGGCGTTAGCTGTATATGGACAGCGTTTGTATCGCCGAATAAATTGTGAAGGCTACCCATAATTTCTTGATAGGCTCCACTTAGGAATATGCCCAGGTAATAAGGTTCACCCGGTTTGATGGTATGCAGTTCTAAAACTGATTTAACATCCCGCAAATCGATAAATCGATCGATTTTACCATCGCTGTCACAGGTGAGATCTGCCAGAATACCTCGCCGCGTAGGTTCTTCATCTAAGCGATGAATTGGCATGATGGGGAATAGCTGGTCGATCGCCCAACAATCCGGTGCAGATTGAAACACCGACAGATTGATGTAATAGATGGAAGCCATGATTTTTTCCAGGTCTTCCAACTCATCGGGAACGTAATCTTGCAGTCTGGTAATGGCGAGAATCTTTTCACAACAAGCCCAGTAGATCCGCTCTACCCTGGCACGTTCCGTGAGGCGCAAAATCCCCAAATTAAAGCGACTGATCGCTTCTTCTTTAAACTGAGTAGCGTCGTGATAGGCTTCCTGATAATTCTCAGTGTTAATTGATTGATAGGTTTCCCAAAGGTTCCAGACAATGGGAGGTTCTCCATCTTTGGGAGGTTCTGGCTCTCCGAAGGGGACATCAGAAGTGCTGAGAACGTCAAAAATGAGTACAGATTGATGAGAAGCGATCGCTCTACCACTCTCGCTAATTAACGTCGGTACTTGTACTTGTTGTTCGGCGCAGGCATCCTTCAACTCTGCCACGATATCGTTGGCATAGTTCTGCATATTGTAATTCTTGGAAGCGTAGAAATTCGTTTGGGAACCGTCGTAGTCCACACCCAAACCGCCGCCGACATCGAGATACTTCATGTCAGCTCCCAGCTTGGCTAATTCCACGTAGATTTTGCTAGCTTCCTGGATAGCGTCTTTGATAACGTGAATAGCAGAAATTTGAGAGCCAATGTGGAAATGTAACAGTTGCAAAGAATCTAATAAATTAGCTGACCGCAACTTATCAACAGCTTGGATAATTTCGGGAATAGTGAGGCCAAATTTAGCGCGATCGCCACTAGAGCTTCCCCAACGTCCCATGCCCTGAGTACTCAGCTTAGCGCGGACGCCTACAATTGGTTTAATACCCAGTTGTTTGGCGGCGTTAATCACCAAATCTACTTCTTCCACCTGCTCTAGGACAACTATAGGTGTTTGCCCCAGTCGCTGCGCCAACATTGCCGTTTCGATGTATTCTCGATCTTTGTAGCCGTTGCAAATCAGAAGAGCTCCTAGCGTATCCAACATCGCCAAAGCGATCATCAGTTCTGGTTTAGAACCAGCTTCCAAGCCGAATTGATGAGGTTTGCCAAATCTGACTAAATCTTCAAGGAGATGCTTTTGCTGGTTGCACTTGACCGGGTAAACACCACGGTAGACACCAGGATAGTTGTAGCGTGCGATCGCTTTAGCAAAGCAAGCATTCAACCGCTCAATCCGGTCTTCTAAAATATCTGAGAAGCGAATCAACAACGGCAACTTCAGGTTTCTATCCTTAAGCGCATTTACCAGTTCAAACAAATCCAGCGAACCGCCGCGTTCGCCTTTGGGAGAAACTGTAACCCGACCGGCAGCATTAATCGAAAAATACGGCTCACCCCATCCCTGTATTCGGTAAAGCGCTTCGCTATCCTCAATAGTCCATTGCCGGGAAACTTCTCTGGTTACTGGCAGAAGCCCTTTTGATTTTACTTCCGCTAACGCCGATTTTCCGAGTTTTTCTTGGAATACTGTTCCATCTGCCATTGGCTGTGCTGCCATACTTTTCCCCCCTTGCAACGACTACCGAATAATAAATCTAGCGTATTTGCAAAAAAGTAGCTGACCGATTTTTGGGAAGCGATCGGCAGAATTTGGAAAAAGGAGACGGCAATTGCTTTACGATACGCTGTGAAGGAATTTTGGGAGCAAGTGTTGTAGTGGAACGCACATTTCTAGCAGTCAAACCGGACGGCGTACAGCGCGGACTGGTCGGCGAAATCATCCGTCGTCTAGAAGCCAAAGGTTTTACCCTCGTCGGACTGAAACTGATGAAAGTCAGCCGCGAACTTGCCGAACAGCACTACGACGTGCATCGGGAAAAGCCGTTTTTCCCCGGTTTGGTTGAATTTATCACCTCTGGCCCCGTTGTGGCTATGGTTTGGGAAGGTGAAGGCGTAGTAGCATCAGCACGGAAACTCATCGGCGCTACCAACCCGCTGACAGCCGAACCGGGAACCATTCGCGGGGATTTTGGTGTCAGTGTCGGTCGTAACCTCATCCACGGTTCGGATGCTGTGGAAACGGGACGGCGCGAAATTGCTCTTTGGTTCAAAGAAGAAGAGTTGGTAAGTTGGCAACCCACTTTGACTTCTTGGCTCTACGAATAATTTAAAGGGAAAAGATTTGTTTTCTTTCCTTTTCTCTTGTATACATACATGATGCCATTGGTGAATCGATGGCATTTTTTTTATAATTCACGATTTAATATTAAATCTGCGATTGCTACCCCTTTTTAAACGAACCGCTTTCGACGCGAAGAGCGCGAAGAAGGAAGAAAGAAGATAAGGATCGTCATGGCGTTCGAACGCGGCGTCTCAGGTTGGACATCGTTCCAGAG
>NZ_JACJUP010000036.1:0-15038 GCF_014748295.1 Planktothrix sp. FACHB-1355
CATCCATCTAGCAATAAATGGTGATGGCTCCAAATAAATTGATGACAATTTGCAGCTAAATGAATGAGAGTCAGACGCATCAAAGGTGCGCGGGTGACATCAAAACCGCGCTGGCGTTCCGTTTCCAGAAAAACTTGCAGCTTTTCTTGTTGTTCTAACTCGGAAAGATTGCGCCAGTCTTGACGCTCTAGAGGTACTTCCACTTGGCGCAAAACTACCATCAAAGGTTCCGGTTGTTCCTGCCAAACAAAACCGCATCTTAAAATCGAATGTCGATCGATCGCCCGCTGCCAAGCTTTCTCAAAAGCTGAAACGTTCAAATCTCCGCGTAACGCACAAGTTAACTGCTCGATATGAACTCCCGAACAGGGAGCTAATACAGTCTCGAACAACATCCCTTGTTGCGTCGCAGAAAGCGGATAAATAGCTTCAATGTTTTTCTTGCTCATTTGTCAGTTGTTATCGAGATTTTTTTTGTAACTCTTGTGGGGTAGGCATCTTGCCTGCCCTTTGAGATTCTTTTTTGGAGAGGTGTAATGACTAAAAACTGATTTCGTCCAAAGCTTTCTCCAGTAATTCATCGCTCAGTTCCACATCTGGAAAATCAGCAGGCGTATACTCTTCAGATTGCGGAGATTGACAGCGATCCAAAATATTCCGTAAAACTTGCAGACAACTTTCAGCCAAATTCTCCACGACAGAACGGTGATGCAAATTCTCACTGCAAGTCCAATTCAGCCACAATTGACCGCCAATCACAAACGCCCCGCACTCTAAAACATGACTGCGAGTTCCTCGCGGACTGCGATTTAATCCCAGAATCGATCGACTGAGTTTAAACATAGATCGATCGGGCAAATATCGATCCACCTGACCCATATAGTTAAAAATAAATTCAGCTTTGGGAAGCGAACTGAGTTGTGAGGTAATTTCCCGGTCTGCACACAGATAGCGCAGGACGCCATAGCCAAAACCTTGATTCGGAATCCGCGCCAACTGCTCTTTAATCGATCGCAATGCCTCGACTGGATGCGTTCCTTTTTCCAATTGCAAAAGTACGGGGAAAATCGCAGTAAACCAACCCACAGTTAAAGATAAATCGATATCTTCAAAAATGTCTTCTCGACCGTGACCTTCTAAGTCAATTAAAACGTTAGATCGATCGCTCCACTGCACCAAAGCTTGCACTACTGCGGTGAGCAACACATCATCAATTTGAGTGCGATAAACCTGCGGCACTTCCTGTAGCAAAGCTTGAGTTTCTGTCACACTGAGCGCAACTGATACCGTGTAAGCTGAAGCTACAGTATTTTCGCCCAGCCGATAATCTAATGGCAAAGGCAACACCTCGCGGCGCGACTCAGCAGACCAATACGCCAACTCTTCCCGTAGCGATGGTGACTGTGCGTACTCGGTCAGACGTTCGCTCCACTGCTTAAAGGAAGTAGTTTTCAGCCGCAATTGTATCGCCTCGCCGTGACTGATCTGAGTGCAAGCGGCGTGCAAATCTTCCAACAAAACTCGCCAAGAAATGCCATCGACAACTAAGTGATGGATGGCGATGAGCAAGCAACTGGGCTTTTGCGGGCCAAGGTCAAACCAGGCAAAGCGAATCATTGGCCCATCTGACAGGCTCAAACTGGCCTGCAATCGATCGGCAGTAGCTTGCAAAACTGATTCTTGCTCGTCTGCTGGCACTTTTGACAAGTCTACCTGTGTAAACGGAACCATCTCGTCGGGAGCCGCATTAACCTGCCGCCAGCCGGATTCTGCTTGCACGAAGCGAAGGCGCAGCGCGTCGTGGTGAGCGATTAAGTGTTGCACCGCTTGCTTTAACAAGGCTGGGTCGAGGCGTTGCTGCATTTCCAGCAACACAGCTTGATTCCAATGGTGCATATCTGGGATATTTTGCTGAAAAAACCAGTGCTGTACGGGGTTTAAGGGTACTTCTCCGGTTATTGCTCCCTGTTCCGCCTGAATAGTTGCGCTATTACTCGCTACTGCTGCTAATTCCGCGATCGTTTGGTACTCAAACATTTGCTTGGGAGTTAGCTGCAAACCCGATTGCTTGGCTTTGGCGATCGCTTGGATGCTGAGGATGGAGTCCCCACCTAGCTCGAAGAAGTTATCGTTGATACCTACTCGTTCGATACCGAGTACCTTCGACCAAATCCCGGCCAGTAATTCCTCGACTATTGTCCTGGGTGCGGTGTAGGTCGATCGCAAATCCGGTCTGGCGGCATCGGGTGCTGGCAAAGCGCGGCGATCGATTTTACCATTGGGCAGCAGCGGCAATGCTTCCAGCATCACAAAAGCTGATGGCAGCATATATTCGGGCAATTTCTGGTTCAGAAAGCAACGCAGTTCGCTAATACTCAACCTTGCTTCTCCTTGCGGCACTACATAAGCGACCAGCCGCTTTTGACCGGGTTCGTCTTCTCGCGCCGAAACCAAGCAATTCCGCACTTGGGGATGTTGATTCAAAACTCCCGAAATTTCCCCCAATTCAATACGGAAACCGCGAATTTTTACTTGGTCGTCGAGGCGACCGAGAAATTCGATGTTGCCGTCGAGAAGATATCTTGCTAAATCTCCAGTTTTGTAGAGTTTTGAATTAAATTCAGAACTTTTCAAGAAGGGATTAGAAATAAATTTTTCGGCAGTTAATTCGGGACGGCGATGATAACCTCTGGCTAATCCTACGCCACCAATATAAAGTTCGCCCGGTACGCCGATTGGCACTGGTTGCAGATAGGAATCCAGCAGATAAATTTGGGTGTTAGCAATGGGACGACCGATGGGGACGATCGATCGCTTGCGATCGCGCTGACAAGTCCAGGCAGTTACATCGATCGCCGCTTCTGTAGGGCCATAGAGATTGTGTAATTCTGCATCTAAGCGATCGAAAAAGCGTTCCTGAAGTTCAAAAGGTAACGCCTCCCCACTGCAAATCACCTGTCTCAAACAACTGCAAGTTTCCAGTTCCGATTCTGCCAAAAAAGCTCGCAGCATCGTCGGCACGAAATGCAAAGTAGTGATTTGATTTTGTGCAATGAGATTAACTAAATAAGCGCTATCTTTATGACCTTCCGGTTTGGCTACAACTAATCTGGCTCCAGTCAATAAAGGCCAGAAAAATTCCCAAACCGAGACATCGAAACTAAAAGGAGTTTTCTGAAGAACTCTATCTTTTGATGTTAATTGGTAAGCATTTTGCATCCACACTAAGCGATTGCAAACCCCTCGGTGGGTATTCATCGCTCCCTTCGGCATTCCGGTAGACCCAGAAGTGTAGATTGTATAAACTAAATTTTCAGCCGTAGCAGTTTTGATGGGATTATCTGCACTTTCTTTGGCAATCGTTGCCCAGTCGCCGTCTAAGCAGACTATTTTGGCTGTATTTTCTGGTAATCCTGCTAGCAATCTTTCTTGAGTTAGCAATATCTCGATTTGGGAATCTTCTAACATAAAAGCCAGCCGAGATTGGGGATAACTTGGATCGATAGGAAGGTAAGCTCCGCCTGCTTTGAGAATTCCCAACAGCGCTACTACCATTTCTGGGGAGCGCTCCATAGAAACGCCTACCAATCCATCTGGTTGCACGCCTTGTTTTCGCAGAAAATGTGCTAATTGATTTGCTTGTTGGTTGAGTTTTCGGTAAGTTAGCTGTCGGTCTTCAAAAACCACCGCTATGTCAGAGGGGGTTAGCTCAACTTGAGCTTCAAATAACTCGTGAATGCAGCTATGTTCGGGGAATTCGCTAGCGGTATCGTTCCACTGGATTAATAAAGTTTGCCGTTCCGCTTCGGTTAATAACGGTAATTCCGATAGATGGCGATCGGGATGAGAAACGATGCCTTCTAACAAAGTTGTAAAATGTGCGATCGCCCTATCAATTGTGGCAGCCTCGAATAAGTCGGTACTGTATTCAAACGCTCCCGTTATTGCTGGTTCGCTGTCCACTAAGTACAAGGTCAAATCGAACTTTGCCGTTTTACTATCTGTGTTTAACCGCTTCAAAGTTAAACCAGACAGCACTAATTCTGGTGTCAGATTTTCTTGCAAAACCAACATCACTTGAAACAGCGGTTGATGGCTCAAGTTTCGTTCTGGTTGCAATTCTTCTACCAGTTGCTCGAAAGGCAAATCTTCGTGTGCGTAAGCACCTAATGCTACCTGACGGACGCGACTGAGCAATTCCCGAAAAGTTGGATTTCCTGACAGGTCGGTTCGCATTACCAGAGTATTGACAAAAACTCCAATTAATGCCTGAATTTCGCTGCGGTTGCGATTAGCGATCGGAGTTCCAACTGATATATCTTCCTGTTCGGTATAGCGATAAAGTAAAGTTTGAAATGCCGCCAGCAGGGTCATAAATAAAGTGCAATTTGACTGCTGACTTAGAGATTTCAGCTTTTCGGTTAAACTCGGCGATAGTTGGAAATGAGTCGTTGCACCTTGGAAAGTTTGGACGGCAGGTCGGAGTTCTAAAACCTTTGTTGCACCTGCTAGCTGTTCTTTCCAATAGGAAAGATGGTTTTGCAAATGCTCTTTAGACCATTGACGCTGCCAAACGGCAAAGTCAGCATATTGAATGGGAAGTTCTGGCAATGGGGAGGGTTTGTTATGAGAAAATGCTTCGTAAAGTGCTGCTACTTCGCGAATGAGCGATCGCATCGACCAACCATCACAAATAATATGGTGCATGACGAACACCAGCACATATTCTTTCTCACCCAGTTTCAGCAATGTGCCTCGCAACAAAGGTGCTTTGGTTAAGTCGAAATGTCTTTTAACTTCCTCAACTACAAAATTTTGAATTTCTGCTGTCCCCAGTTCTGTTACTGACAGCTTAAAATCCAAACTGGGATGGATAATTTGCACGGCTTGTCCATCCACCATCTCGAAAGTAGTTCGCAAAGCTTCGTGACGGCGCACAATTTCATTCAAACTTTTCTCCAGCGCCTCCACATTCAACGAACCTTTTAAATGGACAGCGGAAAGTTCGTTGTAAGCGTTTCCCGAATCAAATTGATGCAGAAACCACAATCGCTGTTGTGCAAAGGAGAGAGGTGCAGGACTTTGTTCGGCACGTCGAGGAATAGTTTTTAATTGGGAATCGGATTTAACTTCTCCCCGCAATCGTTTTTCTAAAAGCGCTCGTTTTGCAGGCGAAAAGTTAGATTTTTTTGCTAATATTTCTGCTTTTTTGATATCCATAATACTTTTACCCCAAAATCTGAAGTTTTACATAATCGGGAGCGGGTTGAATTCGCGTCATATCATTTTCTAAAATTTCCAAGTCGCCTTGCTTTTCAATTTGCTTAAAACCCGCAAACTTGTAAGCTACATACATCATCCGATTGCGATTGTTAGAAACGAACTCGGCACGCAACCGGACGTTATTTTGTTTAGCTAAACTCAAAATATAATTGAGCGTAATTGTCCCGACGCCTCTGGACATGACGCGACAGGACATCAGCAAAAGTTTGATTGTCCATACGCTGTTTTGGCATTCCACAAGTGCTAAGCCAATTTTGCCGTAACTGCCAAATTTATCTTCTAAACTGGCAATGAGTAATTTGTGGTTTTCTGACTGGCGAAAATGATTCAGTTCGTCATAGGAATAAGTGTAACCTGTTGTGTTTAATTGGTGTGTGCGTACTGTTAATTCTTCGGCGCGTTGCAAATCTTCTTCTTTGGCAGAAGAGATGGTAAAGGTCATGTTAAGTGTAGCTAAAAATTCTTCTTGAGGGCCAATGAATTCTTTTTCAGCGTTTTGCCGTTCTAAATCGCTAATATACATTAATCTTCGCTTTTTTGAATCTTCTGTAATAAAACGAGGATTCATTTCATCTCTTTGTAGCAAATCCTCTAGTTCTGAGGCGTTGATACAGAGGACTTCGGGAAGGGAAAAGTTGACTTCTTCCAGTTCAAAGGGTTGATCGTCGATGAAGGCGATCGCATCTGTACCAATATTGAGTAATTTAGCGATTTCTTGAATAGAGGATGCTTTGGAATTCCAGTTGATTTGGGGATAGATGAAATACTCGTGTAAGCCGAAGTCTTGCAGTTGCGCGATCGCTTTCTCAGGGTCGTTCTTGCTGGCGATGGATTGCAAGATTCCGCGATTGTCTAAGGTTTGGATTATATCAATAACTTGGTTTTTTAGGGTGATGCGATCGCCTTCTAGTAAAACGCCGTTCCATAGGGTGTTATCTAAGTCCCAAACTAGACATTTGATGACTGTTTTATCGATTGTTGGGTTGGTTATAGGTAGATTTTTTGTGAGAGTCATATTCTTTTTTTAACGCAAAGGACGCAAAGGTTAACGCGAAGTTACGCAAAGGGTTTCAGAGGGGATAAGATATTCTTGGTAGGCGTGGTCGGCGATGGTAATTTGTTGAATTTGGGTGCTACCTTCGATGATTTCCATGATTTTGGCATCGCGGAGGTATCTTTGGACTGGGTAGTCGCTGCTGCATCCGTTTGCACCGTGAATTTGTACGGCGTCGTTTGCTGCTTTGGTGGCTATTGTGGAGGCGAAGTATTTGGCAATTGAGGTTTCTAAAATAGCTTTTGGATCGCGGGTATCTTTAAGATATCCAGCTTGATAACAAAGTAATCTAGCTGCTTTTAAGTTGGCAGTCATTTCTGTTATCATTTGCCGGATTAATTGGTGTTCTTTGAGATAAACGCCGAACTGTTTTCTTTGACTGGTGTATTGCAGGGAAGCTTCTAAGCAAGCTTGTGCAATTCCTACGCATCCCCAGGCGACGCTGTATCTTCCATAGTCGAGTGCGGAAGCGGCGATGTAGGAGAAACCAAAACCTGGTTTACCGACGATATTTTCTGCGGGAATTTGACAGTTATCTAGGTGCAATTCTGCTAGCATGGAAGCTTTTACACCCATCATTCCGAAGATTGGTTTGATGGCAAGTCCCGGACTGTTTTTTTCCACTAAAAAGGCAGAAGGTTTGCCATCACATTGAGCGAATACTAAAAAAATATCGGCAATTTGTCCGTAGGTAATCCATTTCTTTTGTCCGTTTAAGAGATAAGTGTCGCCGTCAAGTGTGGCTGTAGTTTCTATACTTTTGGCATCGCTACCTACATTTGCTTCGCTTAAAGCGAAAGCTGCAATGACTTCGCCTGTCGCTAATTTGGGAAGCCAATACTCTTTTTGTTGCTTGTTTCCCCACTTGAGAATTGCATGAGAAACCATGTTATGAACAGTCAGCAAACTCCGCAGCGAAGAACACCCGCGACCGATTTCTTCGTTGAGCAAACCGTATGCGATCGCATCCATTCCACTCCCACCGAAATCCTTGGGGATAATCGCACCTAGATATCCTTTTTTAGCTAGATTTTCTATTAGCTGAATGGGGGTATGTTCTTCGCGATCGCATTGATTTGCCAAAGGAACAATTTCTGCATCCACAAAAGCTCGAAATTGCGATCGATCTTCTTTTTGCTGAACCGTCAATTCAAGTTTCATACTCTCTCATTTTCCCGCCAATACAACCATCTTTTTGTCGATTAACCGCGTCATCGCATCGATCGTCCGAAAGTTGTCAAATTCCAAATCTTCATTCTCAATGGCAATTTGAAACTCTTGCTCTATAAACAGCACCAGTTGCATGGCAAACATGGAGTTAACAAAACCAACAGCAAAGATATCTTCATCAGGCTGGAGGTCGTAATTTCGGAAAAATTTTGATAGAAACGCTTTGATTTTGGTGGAAATTTCTTGCATTTATTAAGTCCTTTTTTAATTGTAGGTATAGAAACCCTGTCCGCTTTTCCGACCGTGCAATCCCGCGTCCACCATTTTCTTTAGCAGCGGACTTGGCCTGTATTTACTGTCGTTAAAGCTTTCGTACAAAACTTCAATTGAATAGAGAATCGTATCCAATCCAATTAAATCCGCTGTTTCCAATGGCCCCATTTTGTGACCGAAACAGGTTTTGAAAATTCGATCCACTTCTTCTGCTGAAGCCACTCGATCTTGTAGCACGAAAATCGCTTCATTGATAGTCAACATCAGCACGCGGTTAGATACAAAACCCGGTGCATCATTGACAACAATACACTCTTTTCCCATCTGAGCCAAAAGTTTTTTCGCCGTTGCGATCGTTTCTTCGGAAGTGTGATATCCCCGGATCGCTTCCACCATCGGCTTCATTGGCACGGGGTTCATAAAGTGCATCCCAAGCACTTTATCCGCACGCTTGGTTACTGAAGCAATGCGAGTGATCGGAATCGCTGATGTATTGGCAGCAAATACAGAATTTTTTGGGCAGATAGCATCTATTTTACCATAAACATCCTGTTTAATTTCCCATTTTTCTGTTGTATTTTCAATGACAAATTCTGCCTCTTTTAGAACTTGATAATCACTAGAAAATTTGATGCGATTGAGAATTTCATCGGGACGATCGGCTGGCTCGCTTTTCTTGAAAAAACCTTGAAAGCGGAGATTATTTTTGATTTCTTGTTTGGCACGTTCCAGAATTACTTCTGAAACATCTATTAAAAGGACGTGATGTCCTGTTTGCGCGAGGTTTTGCGCCACCCCAACTCCCATCACTCCTGCACCCACAACACCAACTACTTGCATATTTACGCTCCTGAATTTCTGATTGCATATACGTTGTGAATATTTGAGCCTTCATACAAGTCTTCTTGTTCGGCTTCGACGCGATAACCTTGGTTTTTCAACAAGTTAGTTACCTGTTGCAGTCGTCCCTCTATATCGTGTACTTCAATGACAATTTGCTGGATTTTTTGCCAATCATTTTCTTTAATGCCTTGAAGGACATCCAATTCGCTTTTTTGAACGTCAATTTTGAGTAAATCGATGCGCTCTACGTTGTTTTCGCTGATGATTTCAGAAATCGTTCTCAACTGACAAGTAAAAGGTTGCGCTTTAAACCTTTCTTCTAACAATTCATCAGCGTGTTCCATCACTTGTTCCATCCCTGCCATACCATTTTCCAATTGGTTGAGCATGATAGCTTTTAAAACTTCTTTCTCTTCCTGTTTATCGGCATAGAAAGAAGACATTCCCGAACTGTTGGGATAGAAGGTAAATGTTGCTGTTTTAGGTTCGTTGGATATAGCAAAATTAAACAGCTTGGCATTTATCTCATAGAAAGTGGTATTCAGGCGCAAAATTTCAAACAGAGGCGGTGCTGGCTCAAAACAGTAAATGGTGGGATTGTTGCAGTTTTGCGACGCAAAAAGCGTAAACATACCGATGTTAGCACCAACATCAAAAATAATGGCGCGATCGCGTAAATTAATCCCATGCTTCAGATACACCCGATTTTGGAAAATATCTTCATAGAAATAATCAGCTTCCGCTTTCGTTTGATAGACAATTTCCAAATTATTCGGCAACTTGTAGCGTCGCTGACTGCTAAATTTGGGTGCTTGTGACTGGGAAACTGACACCAGCACTTCAACTTCTTCTTCAGGTAATTTTTCTAACTCATCGAGCAGGATTTCTTCGATAAATAATGCCAACTCTGCCACCGTCGGCGCTTCAAAAAGAGGACGCAGGGATAAATCTATTTGAAAGTCTTTCCGCAATTGAGAAATTAACTGAATCCCAAGCAGCGAATGTCCTCCCAAAGCGAAGAAGTTGTCGTTAATTCCCACCTGTTCCACACCCAGTAATTGTTGGAAAAGTTGAGCAATCCTTTCCTCAATTTCGTTAGTAGGAGCAACATAACTTTTCCGAGGTGCTTGACGATCTATTCTCCCCTCTTCCTGAGATGGAGAGAGATTCTTTTCCTCAAAACATGGCTGCAAGCTCGGCACAAGCCGCGTTTGTTTTTGTGCAGAAATCCAATACCGTTGGCGTTCAAATGGATAGGTCGGTAAAGGTAGACGATGGCAATTTTCATTCCCATGAACAGCCGACCAATCTATCTGCACTCCTGCCAACCAAAGTTGACCCAATGCGTTCAGTAAAAATGCTATATCTGACTGCCTATCGTAGGAATGACGCAGGGAAGAAAGCGCAATTTTATCGCCTTCTATACATTGTAATGCCAAGCTGCACAAAGTTTGACCGGGGCCAACTTCTAATAGAATGGGATGCTGTTTTTTCCACAATTCTTGAATTCCATCGGCAAAGCGAACCGGTTGGCATAAATGTTTCACCCAATAATCGGGATTTGTTGCTTCTGCTGCGGTTATCCAAGTGCCGGTGACGTTGGATAAATAAGGAATTTTTGGGAGTTTGAGATTGAAGGTTTTAACGAGTTCGCGTAAGCTGGGTGCGATCGCCTCCATCATGTAAGAATGAAAAGCATGAGAAGTAACGATTCGTCGGCAAGCCAATCCTTTGTCTATTAACAGTTGTTCTAATTCTTCGATCGCATCTATTGCACCTGCTATTACACAAAGGGAGGCTCCATTAATTGCCGATAAGGAAAGTTTGTCGTTCAAAAAAGGCTGTACTTCTTGCTCGGAAAGAGGAACTGCCAACATCGCTCCCCCCGGCAATTCTTGGATCGTTTTCGCTCTTTTGGCGACCAAAGTAATGGCTTCTTCTAAGGAGAAAACCTCTGCCAAACACGCCGCCACATATTCCCCAATGCTGTAACCGATCGTTGCTTGAGGATGAATTCCCCAAGCAATCAACAATTGCGCCAAAGCGTATTCAACGGCAAAAATTGCAGGTTGTGTCAGAAAGGTTTGATTGAGCTTTTCAGTCGCAGCATCTGTTTTTTCCTCTCCACGACCTAGCATTTTTCGTAAATCGAAACCCGAACTTTTATCCAGTTTGTTTTCACTGGAATAAAGGACATCTCGCAGGTCTAAACCAAGGTGAGGTTGGAAAAGTTCGCAACAGCGATCGAATATTTTGCGAAATGTCGGCTCAACTTGGTAAAGTTCCCTCGCCATATTAACGTATTGAGTTCCCAGTCCGGGAAACATAAAAGCTACGGGACGCGAATTTGTTTCCTGGATGCTAGTGAAAACTCTTTTGGGGTCTTGAAGTGCGACAATTGCATCTTCTATATCCCGACAAACAACAGTACGCCGATGGTTGAAAGCTCGCCTTCCTACCTGCAATGTGTAAGCAACATCTGCTAAGTTTAAATCTTGATGTTGCTTGAGGTAATCAACTAAATTTATGGTTGCCGTTTCTAATGCCGAATTAGTTTTAGCAGAAAGAACTAATAATTGATAGTTTTTCCCCTGCGACCCGGCCACCCTGCGACCCGGCTTTTCCAGCGGAGATTCTTCCAAAATTACATGAGCATTCGTTCCCCCAACTCCAAAAGAACTGACTCCGGCGCGACGGGGAACGCCGTTACTTTTCCATTCAGAAAGTGTGGTATTTACATAAAAAGGACTGCTGTCAAAATCAATTTCTGGATTAGGCTTTTCAAAATGCAAAGTAGCAGGTATTTGTTTATTTTTGAGAGCAAGAACGGTTTTAATTAAACCCGCAACACCCGCCGCTGCATCTAAATGTCCGATATTAGTTTTTACAGAACCGATCGCACAAAATTCTGTCTTATTTGTATAAAGTGAAAAAGCTTCTGTCAGTGCGGCAATTTCTACCGGATCTCCTAAAGGTGTGGCGGTGCCATGAGTTTCGATATAACTAATAGTTTCGGGATTAATTCCTGCTAAGGCAATTGCTTCTGCGATCGCTCTTGTTTGTCCCTCCACACTCGGCGCTGTATATCCAACTTTTAAAGCACCATCATTATTAATAGTAGCAGATTTGATGACGGCATGAATGCAATCTCCATCTGCGATCGCATCCGATAATCTCTTCAAAACTACTATTCCCACACCATTACCAATTACAGTTCCCTGTGCTTTGGCATCAAAGGCGCGGCAATGTCCATCGGGAGATAAAAACCCGCCTTCGCGATATAAATATCCCGCTTTATGCGGCACAAATATGGAAACTCCCCCCGCCAAAGCCATATCGCATTGATAGCTTAGCAAGCTTGAACAAGCCAAACTTGTTGCTACCAATGATGTGGAACAAGCAGTCTGAACATTGATACTTGGCCCCCGCAAATTCAACTTATAAGAAATGCGAGTTGTCAGGAAATCTTTGTCATTTCCCATCAAAGTTTGATGTCCGCCAACCGCTTCGATAAATTCGCGATTTGCATAGAGATTGTTGAACAGGTAACTGTTCCAACCAACCCCAGCAAAAGCGCCAATTCGACCGGGGTAAGTTTCCGAATTATAACCAGCATTTTCCAATGCTTCCCAAGCGCATTCTAAAAACAGCCGATGTTGCGGATCGGTCATTTCCGCTTCTCTGGGACTAAAGCCAAAAAAGGCCGCATCGAATAAATCTATATCTCCTAAAGTCGCACCAGCTTTTATATAATTGGGTTTCTGCAATTCCTCCGGCTCAATTCCCGAATCCAACAGTTCTTCATCATTGAAAAACTCGATCGATTCAACGCCATCCCGGATATTTTGCCAAAATTCATCAACGTTTTTCGCACCCGGAAAGCGACCCGCCATACCGACGATCGCTATGCTTTCTAACTCCTCACTCATTTCCCCATCTCACTTGTTTCATTAATTGTTTTTGACGACTCAAAGCCAATCTTTGCTTTTGAGCTGAATCGCTAATTTCTTGGAATATTGGCTTTTCTTCTCGTTGAGGACTTAAATGTTTGGCCAATGATTCGATCGTGGGATATTTAAACATCTCAACCATCGAAATGTTTTTCTCCAACTTCGCTTGTACTCTGCTATGAACTTGGACTATCAACAATGAATGTCCGCCGAGGTCGAAAAAGTTGTCATAAATACCCACTTTTTTTAAACGCAATACTCCTTGCCAGATGGTGGCGATAATTTGTTGCAGTTCAGTTTGCGGCGAAACATAGGCAACTTCTAATTCTGGACGCAGACTTTCCGTTACAGGTAACGCCTGACGATCGACTTTACCATTCACCGTCAGCGGCATTTCATCCAACGTCACCAAGGCAGATGGCACCATGTATTCTGGCAATTTTTCTGCCAAATAGGTTCGCAATTCACTAATGGTGAGATTTTCTCCAGGATGGAGAACTGCATAAGCGATGAGGCGATCGCATTTTGCCAAAACTGCACATTCCCGCACCTTGGAATGCTGACTCAACACCGCTTCAATTTCCGATAGTTCGATCCGGAAACCGCGAATCTTCACCTGATGGTCAATTCTACCAAAATATTCGATAATTCCATCAGCACGATAACGCGCCAAATCGCCTGTTTTGTAAAGCCTTTCTCCCGCCACAAAAGGATTAGCAATAAAGCGTTCGCTAGTGAGTTCGGGACGATGTAAATAACCCCTCGCCACACCCGCGCCACCGATATACAATTCCCCTGTAATTCCGACAGGTACGGGTTGAAGATTCCGGTCTAAAATGTAAAGTTGAGTGTTGGCAATGGGACGACCGATCGGAATAGACCCCGATCGATCTTTTTCGGTGACTTGATAAACGCAACAACCAACTACCGTTTCTGTCGGGCCGTATTCATTGATTAACATCGTTTCTGGCGCATATTTTTGCCAGAAAGCTGTTGTCTGTGCTAACAGATTTTCCCCACCAATAATAAATGCTCTCGTTCGACCTGCTGCTTCTTGAGGGGATAACTGGTGACTGAGTAATTCTAACTGGGCTGGTGTAATTTTGACAAGGCTAAAATTCGATCCATTTCGCAAAGCAGCAGCAAGACTTTCTATACCTTTATCTTCCGGAAGAAGTTCGACGCTCCGACCTACCAATAAAGGCGAAAATAGCCCTGTAATCGTCATATCGAAGGAAATTGAAGAGTGAACTGTCGCTCCTTCTCCTCGCTCGACAATATATGCTTGAGTACACCAATTCAGATAGTTTGCCAGTCCTTGATGCTGAATTAAAGTTCCTTTCGGCTTACCTGTAGAACCGGAAGTATAAATAACGTAGGCTAAGTTTTCAGCACTGACATTGCTAAGGCAATTATCGCAACTTGTGACAGCAATTTCTTGCCAATCTCTATCCAAACATATAACCTTTGCTGAGTGGTGAGGTATTCTATCTAATAAGCGCTGTTGAGTCAGCAAAATGGGTGGTTTTGCATCCTCCAACATGAACGCCAATCGCTCTTTTGGATAGCTAGGATCTAGAGGTACGTAAGCGCCGCCCGCTTTCAAGATGCCCAAAAGCCCAACGAGCATTTCAAGCGATCGCTCTACGCAAATGCCAACCAAAACTTCTGGCTTCACGCCTAAATTTTGCAGGTAATGTGCTAGCTGATTTGCCCTTTGGTTTAGTTCTCGGTAAGTTAGTTTGTCATCTTGGCAGACAACAGCAATCGCATCTGGCGTTCTTTCTACCTGAGCTTCAAACAGTTTGTGAATGCAAACATTTGACGGGAATTCTGTTTTGGTATCGTTCCAATTTATCAAAATTTGTTGCCGTTCGGCTTCCGTCAACAAAGGTAGATCGGAAATAGCTCGATCGGGATTTTCAACGATACCTTCCAGCAAAGTCGAAAAATGCCCTAACATCCGGGTAATCGTATCTGCATTAAACAGATCTGTGTTGTATTCCACAGTTCCGATTAGTTCCCGTCCCGTATCTTCCACAAATAAAGTTAAATCGAACTTCGCCGTTTTATGATCGATTTCTTCAACGCGCCAACTAAGACCGGGTATTTGTTGTGCTGGCAATGGGAAATTCTGGAGAGCGAACATTACCTGAAACAGCGGCGTGTGACTTAAATCTCGTTCTGGGTGCAGTAACTCCACCAACTTTTCAAACGGCAAATCTTGGTGAGCGTAAGCCTCCAAAGCCACCTTGCGGACTCGCCGCAATAACTCTCTAAAACTGGGATTGCCACCCAAGTTACTTCGCAACACCAAAGTATTGACAAAAAAGCCAATTAATCCTTCTATTTCCTTGCGGTTGCGGTTAGCAATAGGCGACCCCACGAGAATATCTTCTCGCTCTGTATAGCGATATAGCAATGTTTTAAATGCCGCCAGCAAAGTCATAAATAAGGTGGCACTT
>NZ_JACJUP010000360.1:0-5646 GCF_014748295.1 Planktothrix sp. FACHB-1355
AAGAATATTTTGTATATTTTGATTCATAAAATACTAGGGATTTTACGTACATCTTTAGTAAGATTAGCGTAATGATTCTGAAATTTTCAAGAGGAAAATTATGAAAAATTCTTTACAGCTAATCTCAGCAATATTCGGGATGCCTTTGGTTGTCGGTGTCACCTGTCAGTTGGGGATGGGGAGCGATCGCATCTGAAATAGATGGAACTGCCAATAGCATAAAACCACTAGAAACACAAGTATTCCAGGTATTACCTACCACTGTTTCCGGTAACACCACTTTAGATCGAATTCAACAATATAGCAAAGACAGCCAGACCAACAGACGATCGACCGGGATTGTCAATTGTCCGTTATGGTTGTGATTTACTACTACCCACTACCCACTGGCATTAAAATTATTATTCTTTGTCCTGACCCAATTATGTCAAACCACCACAGCCATCACAGCCACGAACCAGCAAATTATAACCGCGCCTTCGCGATCGGCATCGCCCTCAACGCCGGCTTTGTCATCTGCGAAGCCGTTTTTGGCATTTTCAGTCACTCCCTAGCCCTGCTAGCCGATGCAGGCCACAATCTCAGCGATGTTTTGGGACTGCTGCTAGCTTGGGGAGCTGCTATTCTCACCCGTCGCCCCACCACCCCCCGTTACACCTATGGCTGGCGTCGTTCTTCAATTTTGGCAGCTTTATTAAATGCGATTTTCCTCCTTATTGCCACAGGTGCGATCGCTTGGGAAGCCATCCAACGCTTAATTCAACCCACCCCGGTAACAGGCGGTGTCGTCATCGGAGTCGCAGCTGTGGGAATTGCCATCAATACAGCAACTGCCTTACTTTTCGCATCCGGACGGAAGGGAGATTTGAATATTCGCGCCGCTTTTTGGCATATGGCTGGCGATGCTTTAGTATCTGTTGGCGTTGTACTCGCTGGGATCGCCATTTTGTCAACTGGTTGGTTGTGGTTCGATCCAGTTGTGAGCTTAATTATCGTTATAGTTATTGTCGTCGGTACTTGGGAACTGTTCAAAGATTCGCTTAATTTAGCGTTAGATGCCGTACCGGAAGGTATCGAACCCCTAGCTGTACAAACTTACTTATCTGAACTCGCCGATGTAACTCAAGTTCACGACCTCCACATCTGGGGTATGAGTACAACAGAAATTGCACTAACCGCTCATTTGGTGATGCCGGAAGGACACCCAGGCGATGATTTTTTAGCACGGATAGCCCAAGAGCTTCACGATCGATTTGCGATCGAACACGTTACCCTCCAGATAGAAACTGGCAGTGGCGCGAGCCTCTGTCCGCAGATAGATTGTTCTAATTGATGTCAGTAAAAATCAACCCTCGTATTGTCATACGCAGCCAGATTCCTCACTAAGTAAAAGTCAGTAAATTGTATAGCCCGATACTCAGTAATATTTCTGCCCATAGCTGGGTCTGGCTGAGTGCAAGGACTTATCGCAGTTTGTGGATGAGTGAGGTGCATAATTTTTTCTACTTCCGGACTCCCTCCCACAATAACGAGGGTAATCGAAGCGGATTTGGGATACATCGGTGCGATCGTTTTCCAATATAACTCTCAGTCAGATCGCATCCAGTTTTAAAATTGATGAGCGTAAAATTTATCCCCGTACTGCCTTTCGTTAAATACAGACTCTACAAAAGTACTATCTCAATATTTACACAGAGCCATTTTCAAAACCCTTTAAGTGCATTTATCAATTTACATAACAAAAAAGATAAGTTAAAAATTAAATAAAAAGCGCGTTTATTAAACTGGCTCAATCAGCAGACTAAGGGAAGGGAAGGGAAAATGAAAGCACACTTTTTCAAAGCAGTAAGTGCTGTGACAGCATTAACAGCAGTTATGGCAACTACCGACATTGCTAAGGCAGCTAGCTTTACTTGCTCCACCATCGATGGTGCAGGTCATGATGCCACTCGCATCTGCTCTACTTCCTTAGCTCCCAGTCTCACAGATATCATCGACGAATCTCTTTTTTTGCCACAATTCAATTCATCAGAACTAGGCACACTCAATAGTGTAAGCCTCGAATTTACAGGCTTGCTTGAAGGAGGTGCTGGTTTTGAAAGTAAAGATGCAAAGTCAACTAGCATCACAGTGGAGTTGGGCGGTTTGCTCACATTAAAAGACTTAAATGGGCAGTCTTTATTTGAATTGAATCCCAAAAAATTATACAATTATAGCGTCACAAAGTACGATGGTATAATAAATTTTGCTGGCACTTCCGGAAAGACGATCGACGGAGTAACAGCCCAACAAACCGGACAAAAAATTTTCACTGGTAGCCAATTATCTACCTTTATTGGTACGGCAAACATAGAATATTTGTTTTCAGCCGAAGCCAAATCGAAAGTTACAGGAACCGGCAACATCATTTCCTATGTCGATACATTTGCAGGTTCGGATTTGAAAGTATCTTATCAGTACACCCGCAAAGTTCCCGAACCCTCTGTTATATTCGGACTTGGTGCAGCCGTCATACTTGCAATCCTAGTGGAAAGAAAGAAATTTAGGAAGAAGGCGTCAAATAAACTAGAAGTTAAGCTACATACAAAAATCGATAACTAATTATAGCATAGTGCATCTAAGTTTGGCAATAAACTCACCTAAAAAGAGGTATATTCTGCTAGCAAACTTTTATTTTTGCTGACAATAAGCTATTAAGGCATTAGTATTTATTAGCATATTTTGTAGCGCCTGTAATGCTTCCGGTTTGTGCCGAACATAAGCCTCGATAAACAAACCCACAATTTCGCTTAGCAGAGAACGAATTCTATCTTCCGGTTGGGTAGCTGGTAGGTCTAGAAGCGATGAACCAGCCGTGGTATCTGGCGGATAAGTAATCGAAAAATGATTCGCTCCTTCTAAAAGTACCAGATAGCAATCTTCTCTCCCCCCAACAATCGCCTTATCAAAAGTTTCCTCAATCGACTTACCGGGATCTGCCTTACTCAGTCCGTACATTCCCCTGCTAGCAGCAATTACCCCATCTCTAGTACCACCAATTAGAAGCATTGGCAACTCAGAAGGCAAAGGTAAAAAAGTACCCGGTGCAAACCCCAGTATAGTAGCGGCGGCGCTATGGCCACCATAAGAAAAAGCTGCTGCAACTTGAGGATAAAATCGCGGGTCAGCATTTTCTAAAGCTAATCTACCACCACCGGAATGTCCGCCCAAAACGATTTTTTGCAAGTCCAGCATTCCTGCCAAAATTCCCTGCTTCTGAAGACGATCGAGTTCTGCTAATATTGCAGGTAACGCCAAGGCAGTCGCACCAGTACCGTAAGTATCAGGTGCAGACATTGCCACGTTAACTCCGGGAGTTATACCGACTATTCCTGGCAGGTATTCAGCCACCCAAGCAAATGTAACTACCACCAATCCGCGTTCCACAAGCTCAACCGCCAACCACTGATATAATGCCGGTTCGCAGTTAAATCCGCTAAAAAAAATCACAACTGGAAATGGAGCCTTTGCGGAGTCGGCAGGTATAATGCCTTGATAGGCTTGGATATTTTCACTTCCTATTCGCGCTGGATATAGCACCTTTAAAAAAATTGTGTCGTAGGGTGCAGTGATATTCTCTACTTTAACTGACTGGAAAAAAGCGCGAACTGTCATATTAAGTGCTGAGTGCTGAGTATGTAGTTAACTAATTGTAGGGTGTGTTAACTGTCTTCGTAACACACCTCATTTCCACAAACTACTCGCTTTAGAGATTCCCTCAGCGAATCAGTTGTTTGATTTCTCTCCAAATGGCAAATCCTTTAGTATCGGAATGGCGTTGTGTGAAGATACCGTAACTGGGACTAAACAGCAGCGCCAGTACAAATAATCCGGATGCTACCAAAACAATAGCTGGGCCAGAAGGTAAATTGAAAAAGTAGCTCAAATACATTCCGCTGATACTGGAAATAATCCCAATCACCGCACCCAAAATCATCACTTGATGCAATCTTTTCACTAATAAATATGCCGTCGCTCCCGGTGTGATTAACAGCGATAAAACTAGGATAACTCCTACAGCTTTCATGCTGGCAACTATCGTTAATGCGATCAGCAACATTAAGCCAAAATTGAGCAGATTAACTGGCAAACCAGCGGCTTGAGCGCCCAAGGCATCGAAGGTATAAAAGAGTAATTCTTTATATAGCAAACCAACAACAAAAAGTACAATCCCGGCAATGAATGCAGTATTCCAAACTTCCTCACTTGTGACGCCTAAAATATTGCCGAATAAGAAGTGATTCAAGTCAATTTTGTTGTCTTTTTGGATAATAGTAATTAAGGTAATGCCAAGGGCAAAGAAAGCCGAAAAAACTATTCCCATCGCGGCATCTTCTTTGATAGGCGATCGCGTCCTAATCCAAGCGATCGCCATTGTACTCAGCACGCCAGCCACAAACGCGCCAATAAAAATATTGATTCCCAACATAAAAGCGATCGCCAATCCCGGCAAAACCGAGTGAGAGATCGCATCTCCCAGCAAAGCTAAGCGCTGCACCATCAAATAACTGCCGACGACAGCGCACAGCAAGCCGACTAAAATGGCAATGATCAGCGATCGCTGCATAAAACCGTACTGTAACGGCTCAATTAAAGCTTCCAACATAGTAGAGCTAGGGGCTAGGGGCTAGGGGCTAGGGGCCAGGGTAAGAACCGTCTAAATCAACGGTTTGGTGGAATTAAGAATGACTTAAGCGCCTTGGCGACTGCTGTAACTCAGGATAAAAAATCAAGGCGTAATGCAGTCACATCTGAATTACGATCGGCTCCCAATCAAACAAATTTAAATTAGGCTGGGAATGCTCGAACATTCGCTTCATTATCCGGCGAGAATCGACAGCTTTTTTCTGACCGATATCCTGGATGAGAGCTTTATCCAAATCGTTTCTTCATAACTCACATTGTTCGGGTGTCAAAACATTGTGAATGACGAGAAAAGCATTAGCATGAAAAAACTCTATACATTCCTGGAGTCGCTCTGCTGTTGGCGCATTCCCAGCTAAATACTCTGTCATTATTTGCTCTGCAACTAAGCAGCTGCGCTAGCAAAAAACATTACCTGACCCCCGTAGGCGCGGTACAGATTTTCTTGAGTTAACACCTGTTGACGAGAACCGGCAGCAATTAAATCTGTATTCAGCAAAATCAAGTCATCAAAGTTAGCGATCGACTCGCCTAAATCGTGGTTAACCACAATTACAGTTTTGTCTGCATCGGCGAGTTCGTGGAAAATATTAAAAATTATAGACTGAGTTTTCTGGTCAATGCCAGCAAACGGCTCATCAAAGCAGAAAACATCTGCTTCTTGTGCTAAAGCTCTCGCTAAAAATACTCGTTGCTGCTGTCCTCCCGATAGTTGTCCGATCGGTCGATCGCGATATGCACTCATCCCCACCCGTTCCAGTGCATCTTGAGCGACGCGCCGAGAAGCAGCTGAAAAACGACGAAACCAGCCAGTTTTAGAGATCCTACCCATCATCACCACATCCCAGACAGTGGCGGGGTAAGTCCAGTCGATTTGCGATCGCTGCGGTACATAAGCAACTTTTTCCCTTCGATCCATCAAAGGTTTACCCTCATCAGTGTGGGACAGGCGTCCCCGCTTGT
>NZ_JACJUP010000361.1:0-5599 GCF_014748295.1 Planktothrix sp. FACHB-1355
TGGCAGCAGCGTTGGGCGTTCGCTACGCTTTTATAGCACAAACTGTGAGGAACCAGCCCGATAAATTGCAGACTCTTGCTTGCTGGGCAGATAACAAACTGGGAGAAAATTTCGAGTACGATTTAATCGGTACTCCTTGCGAACCGGTTATCAAACAGGGAAAGCTGTTTTTCTACCCAGAGCGTACACAAGAACTGTTCCCACAAGCTAAGGGCGTCGTTGCTATGGGTGCAGTTTGCTATTTAGGAGTGCCTCTGCTCGATTCTTTACAACAAGTAATAGGCGTTTTGTGCATTAACAACGACAAGCCTCTACAGGATGTAGAAAGCGCCAAAGGAATTATGAAAATTTTTGCGGCGCGAGCTGCTGCGGAAGTTCAACGTAAGTGGGCGCAAGAAAGTTTGTGCCAAGCTTTGGATGAATTAGAAATTCGCGTTGAGGAACGCACTGCTGAGTTATCAAAAACGCTCAACTCTCTTAAGGCTGAAATAGTAGAACGCAAAAAAGTAGAATTGGCTTTGGAGCAAGAACGCCAACAACTGCGTCAAATTATTACCCATGCACCCGTGGCAATGGCGATGTTAGATACGGAGATGCGGTACATCGCCTACAGCGATCGATGGCTGAAGGATTACAATCTCGAAGGGCAAAACTTGAACGGGCGATCCCATTATGAAGTATTACCAAATTTGGCAAAACTTTTCAAACCTATTTATTACCAGGCGCTGCAAGGAGAGGTAATTTCCAAGCCCGAAGAAGCTCTGGAGTTAGAAGATGGCAACAAACTTTATCTGCGCTGGGCAGTCCAGCCCTGGTACGCACAAACAGATTTAGTATTGGTGGAAAATAAATTTAACAACTCAAAATCTTACATCACAAATCGAAAAAGCCACATTGGTGGCATTGTCATCGTGACTCAGATAATTAATGAATTGGTAGAAGCCAGAGAAGCAGCTTTACAAGCATCTCGGATGAAATCTGCTTTTTTAGCTAACATGAGTCACGAAATCCGCACTCCCATGAATGGCATTTTGGGAATGACAGATTTACTTTTGAAAACGCCGCTCACAAAGCAACAGGAAGAATTCGTGTTGTTGCTCAAATTAAGCGCGGAACACCAGCAAGCGCTGATTAACGATCTGCTCGATTTCTCCAAGTTGGAAGTCGGGAAAATGCGCCTGGAAATGCAGGAATTTAACTTGAAGAAAAGCATAGAAGAAATAGTAAGTATACTGCAAATACAGAGCCATGCCAAAGCGCTCGAATTGCGTACCGCCATCGCACCCAATCTACCCGAAAAATTAATAGGAGACCCGCATCGCTTGACCCAAATTATTACAAATTTAGTAGGAAATGCGATTAAGTTCACCGACTTTGGAGAAGTGGTACTTACAGTCACGAATCATCAAAATAAATCAGGCATCACTAGGGAAGATTGCGAAAAAACTATCAATTCAGAATGTTGCATTTTGTTTGCTATCCGAGATACGGGAATTGGCATCGCACCTGAAAACAAAAAAAAATTGTTTCAATCCTTCTCTCAACTAGATAGCTCCACTACAAGAGCTTATGGAGGTACTGGTTTGGGTTTGGCAATTTGCAAGCAGCTAGTGGAGTTGATGGGCGGTGAAATAGGCGTCAAGAGCGAGCTGGGTAAGGGTTCGGAATTCTGGTTTGCAGTGCCTTTCCAAATAAGTCCAGAAAGGGAGAGGAATAAGACCGAGGGAGACATAGAGAGGAGGGGAGAGGGAAATGCTCCCCCTGAGCAACCGCCGATTGTTAATTACCGATCGCCAAGAGAAAAGCTGAAAATATTGTTGGTGGAAGATACCCCAATTAACCAAAAAGTGGTGCTAAATCAACTGAAATTCTTGGGTTATGAGGCTGATTGCACTGCAAATGGTCAAGAAGCACTCGATCGAATGGCATCTATCGCCTACGATTTAGTATTAATGGATTGTCAAATGCCGATGCTGGATGGCTATGAAACAACAAAGAGAATTCGCACCCAGTCAGGTGACGATCGGCACATTGTAATTATTGCCTTGACTGCTCACGCGATGAAAGAAGATCGCGAAAAGTGTCTGGCAGCAGGTATGGATGACTACCTCACCAAACCCGTTTCTATGGAGCAATTGTCAGCGGCTATAGAACGATGGATGCACAAGTACGACAAAGGCAGAAAGATTGTGGATAAAAAAGTATCGGGAGAAAACACAAATTCTCAACTTCAACCTCCAGTAGATAATCGCATTCGTCCAGAATTGCCCATGCCAAGTTTTTCTGAAGAAATTATCGATCGCGAGCGTCTCAAGGAAATCACCAGAGGCAGCTCGGAATTCCAACTCGAATTACTGCAAGCTTTTATGGAGGATGCTCCCACTTACATAGAAGAAGCCAAACAAGCTTTGCTTTCAGGAGATGCTCAGACCCTCGCTCGCCGAGCTCATCAGATCAAAGGCGGAAGCGCTACCGTAGCTATTAGATTTATGCCGGATCTTGCACTCACCTTACAAAAACAAGCGGAATTAAACCAGCTAGATGGAGCAGATCTGATTATAACAGAGATGGAAAATATTTTAGAGCGTGTCAAAACCTTCATTGCTAATTGGGAATCGGTCATAGATAATGGCTAAAGACTCATGGTTCATAGCTGCCGGATAAAGGATTCTCATGTCCAAAATACTTGTAGTTGAAGATGATTCGGCCACTCGTTTACTCCTGAAAAGAGACCTCCAACTAGAAGGTTATGAAGTTACTGTCGCTAAAAACGGTGAAGAAGGACTGGAACAGGCAGTTAAGATACGTCCGGCATTAATACTTTGCGATTGGATGATGCCACTGATGGACGGAGTAGAAGTTTGCCGTCGCGTTAAGGCAACACCCGAATTAACCAGCACATTTTTTATTTTGTTGACTGCACGGGATTCTATAGCCGATCGTGTGCTAGGTTTAGATGCAGGCGCAGATGATTTTGTCTCCAAACCCATTGAGCCAAATGAATTGTTGGCGCGGGTACGAGCGGGATTGCGAGTATATCAATACCAGCAGCAATTGAGCGAAGCGAATCAGCAACTCAGTCAGACTTTGCAAGATTTGCAACAAACTCAGGCTCAACTGGTGCAAAGCGAAAAAATGTCGTCTCTTGGCCAAATGGTGGCAGGAATCGCTCACGCCATCAACAACCCGATTACTTTTATCAGCGGCAACCTCGATTATACCAAAAACAGCTTCAATGACCTGCTTGAACTAATCCATCTTTATCAAAAATATTACCCTCAGCCAGAACAAGAGATTAACTTAGCCATCGAAAACATGGATTGGGAATTTCTTAAAACAGATATTCCCAAAAGCTTAGATTCTATGAAAGTAGGGGCATCTCGAATTCGCGACCTTGTGGTTAGCCTCAAGAGTTTTTCTCGGCTCGACGAAGCCGAAATAAAACAGGTTGATATTCATGCAGATATTGATAACGCACTTTTACTTTTGGAACACAGGTTATCTGGAGAAACTTCAGACAACATTTACGCTGACGATCGGTCAAAAATTAAAGTAATTAAGGAATATGGCATTTTGCCTCTTGTAGAGTGTTACACAGCCGAATTAAATCAAGTATTTTTCAATCTTATAACTAACGCCATTGATGCTATAGAAGAATTAACCATTAGCGAAACATCATTAATTTTGGGAAAAGGACAAATTAGCATACGCACCAAGCTATTAGATGAAAATTGGGTAGAAATTGCAATATCTGACAACGGCGCGGGAATGACTCCAGAGGTTGTGCAACAAATATTTAATCCCTTTTTTACCACCAAGCCAGTCGATAAAGGCACTGGGTTAGGATTGGCAATAGCCTACTCTATTGTAGTTGATAAGCACAAAGGGTTATTAGAATGCAGGTCATCAAAAGGAGAGGGTACTGAGTTTTTGATTAAAATTCCGACTCGTCAGCAACTCTAAATTAGATTTTTTATAAGTAATTTATACATTTATGTACTAATTTATCGCGTCGATGACTAGAAAGCAACCCCCGACAAAATTTTATAACTTAAAGAGTGATGTAAAGATCCCTTAAGTTAATTTATCTTTACATAAGTTTATATACTTTGTAACAAAAATAAAAATCATCAACTAAATGCGATCGCTTCGTGTCCCTCAAATAAGGGCTTGCTTTTTGCAATTGTTTGTGCAACTATACTGAGTAATCAATAACTACTGTATTCCCACTGGTTTACCGTAGATTATAAAGAAGTAAAATCTGGTGCTGATACTTGGCGCAGATAAAATTCCCTATTGATTGGTTCGATCGCCAAAAAATAGCCAGTCTTTTAGAGGGGATTGTTGATGTTGCACGAATTTTCTTGATGCAGCAATGGTTTTGCATTGCTGAAAACACGATTGAGCAGAAATAAAAACAGGAGGAATTACAATCAATGCAGTATACCCGTCTAAAAAAGTGGGCATTGCTGCGCTTACGAAAAAGAACTGGTTCGCCAGCTATTTTTGATAAGTCAGCCAACTTGCTCAAATCTTCGCTTTTCAGGACTTTTATTTTACTTTTTGCCGTTGGTTTGGGTTTGAGTTGGTTAATTCCTCAGCCAGCCAGGAGTCAGCAACCGAAAGATGTGGAACTAACTTTGGTATCATTTGCTGTTACCAAAGCTGCCTACGATCGAATTATTCCCGGCTTTACCGCTAAGTGGAAACGAGAACATAACCAAAATGTCAGATTCAACCAAAGTTACGGCGGTTCCGGTTCGCAAACCCGTGCTGTAATTGATGGTTTGGAAGCCGATATAGTACACCTGGCGCTTGCTTTTGATGTAAACCGCATTCAACAAGCAGGTCTGATCCAACCCGGATGGGAGCGAGAAGTACCGAATGGCGGTATTGCCAGCAAATCTGTGGTCGCTTTGGTGACGCGACCTGGAAATCCCAAACGAATACAAAATTGGTCAGACCTAGCCAAAAGTGGCGTCAAGGTGATTACTGCTAATCCCAAAACTTCTGGCGTCGCTCGTTGGAACTTCTTAGCATTGTGGGGTTCTGTAACTCAAAACGGCGGAAACGAACAGGCAGCTCGTAACTTTGTCGGCCAAGTTTATCGAAATGTGCCGATTCTTCCCAAAGATGCTCGCGAAGCATCTGACGTATTTTACAAGCAGAATCAAGGAGATGTATTGCTAAACTATGAAAACGAAGTTCTCTTAGCTAAACAGCAGGGAGAAACAGAACCTTTCATCATTCCCCAAGTAAATATTTCCATCGACAACCCAGTAGCTGTGGTTGATAAAAACGCCGACAAACATGGCACTCGTCAGGTAGCGCAAGCTTTTGTGCAATACCTTTTTTCTCCTGAAGCCCAACGAGAATTCGCTAAGGTAGGTTTTCGACCCGTTAATACAACGGTAGCGGCAGAGTATAGCAGGAACTTCCCTAGAATTGGCAAACTTTTTACAATCTCCCAGCTAGGCGGTTGGGATGGGGCGCAAAGAAGATTTTTTGCCGATGGTGCGCTATTCGATCAACTGCAAGTTGCGGCGCGGTAATTAATTAGCTGTTTCTGTTTTTTTGATAACTTAAGACTGGAAACCCG